>NZ_KB850129.1:352549-652549 GCF_000369665.1 Acinetobacter sp. CIP 51.11 | reverse complement strand
ACATTCAGTTCCTGAGCTTCATAAAAGGTCCGTTCAGACACTTCGCCCGAAATATAGGCATCACAGTTCTGTAGTGCCGCTTTTTGAATATAATCCTGCGCACCGCCGGTACAGAAACCGACTTTATGGATTTGAGTTTTGTCTGCAGGCAGATGAATCGCATCAAAGCCCAGCTTTTCTGAAACATAATTTTTGAAATCTTCCGGATTCATCGGCTGTTTTAAATAGCCAATATTGCCAATCGGACGTTTTTCACTCGGATCAAGCTGTTCAATATTTTCGAGTTCTAATAAATCCGCAATGGCAGCATTATTTCCCAGTGTTGGATGACTGTCTAAAGGCAGATGATAGCCAACCAGTGAGATATCATGTTGAATCAGGGTTTTAATACGTTTACCACGCATGCCGGTAATCGGATAGGCTTCACCTTTCCAGAAATAACCATGATGAACCAGCAATAAATCTGCGTCTTGCTCAATTGCGGCTTCAATTGCACTCTGGGAGGCGGTCACGGCACAGAGGATTTTATTCACCTCGGATTTGCCTTCAATCTGCAAGCCATTCGGTGCATAGTCCTTAAATTCACGTGCTACCAACGTCTGGTCACACCATTGAATAATATCGTTCAAATTCGCCATAAAATTCCTGTAAGTTTAAAACTTGCCCATATTTATCTATAGGTCTAATTGTAACTAAAGCTGCACAAATCTCTGTGGAATTTTTTGTGTTTAGTTATGTATTTAGCATTACAATAGGACACAAATTACTTAGTCATCAACGAATTAAAATATTTTAGAGGATAGCAACGTGCGCCGCACCTTTACATGGTTACCCTGGGTGTTACTGATTTTAGTCATTATCGGTTTTTTGGGGTGGCAACAACTACAAAAACCAAAGGCACCAGTTGCGCCAGATGGCGTCAAAATGCCTGCTGAAAAAGTAGAGCCGTTGATTGATACGTCGCGCTCAGGAGGCGTGGTCTCCTATAGTGCTGCTGTAAAAGTGGCAGCACCCGCTGTCGTGAATATTTTTACTACCCAAAAAGTCAAGCAACAGGCGCATCCTTTACTGACCGATCCGGTATTTCGTGAATTTTTTGGCGATCAGTTACCTGACCAGTATGGACAAAGCCCGAATGAAAACAGTTTAGGTTCGGGTGTAATTGTACGTCCAGACGGTTATATCCTGACCAATAACCACGTGATTGCGCAGGCCGATCAGATTGTAGTGGCTTTGCAGGATGGACGTCGTGCTGAAGCCAAGGTGGTCGGAACTGATCCGGATACCGATCTGGCCGTGATCAAGATTGAACTGACACAATTGCCAGTTCTGCCATTTAAACTCAGTGGCAATGAAGTCGGTGATGTGGTTCTGGCGATTGGTAATCCTTTTGGTGTTGGGCAAACCGTGACGCAGGGGATTATCTCGGCAACGGGCCGTTCAGACTTGGGTATTAATACCTATGAAGACTTTGTGCAGACTGATGCTGCAATTAACCCGGGTAACTCGGGTGGTGCGCTGATTGATGTCGCCGGTAATTTAATTGGTGTGAATACTGCAATCTTCTCGCAGTCTGGTGGTTCACTGGGGATTGGTTTTGCCATTCCGGCCAAAATCTGTCAGCAGGTGATGAATGCCATTTTGAAAGATGGCCGTGTGGTTCGTGGCTGGTTAGGGATCAGCTTATTACCTGCAGAGCGTGATGATGTCCTGCAACCCAAAGAAAAAGGTGTGACGGTCGCAGAAGTGCTACCGGATGGACCTGCTGCCAAGGCTGGAATCCAGCGTGGCGATAAGATTATGAAAGTAAATGAGGAAGAGATTAGTTCTGCCTCACATCTGATTAATTTTGTGGCCTTGCAAGAGCCAAACAGTACCATTCAGATTGAAATTGAGCGGGCAGGAAAAACCATGATCCTAGAGGTTGTGGTGACTGAACGTAAGGCACAAAACAGTGCTTCACAATATATTCCTCTGCCAGGCCAATAAGTTTGATTAAAAAAAATCCCTCATGATGAGGGATTTTTTTTATACTTTCTTTCAGCATGTTCTGATACAAAAGTGAAATATTAAGCGTTTTATAAATCATTTAGCTTAGTGAAATAACATTAAAAGAGAAAATAAAAATGAATTTTATGACGGCAGATCAGGCCAAAATTTTATCTAATGTTGCTAACCTGAATATTGAAATGTATAAGCCACGTCTGGCGCAACTGATTGAAGATAATGCCCGGCAAGGCAATACAGCGGTACTGACAGTTTTTCCCAAACATCTGCCTTTGGAAGATATCCGTGCCTTGTCTGCCGAGTTAACAGATCTGGGTTATAACGTACGTTTTGAAGTACAAGAATTTTATTACAGCTTTAATGTCTACTGGCTGTAATTTTAACAGTTGTTCAAAAAAGGTCCTGTTTAGGCATATATTTTGCTGCGTTCATCTCATATTTAAACTATGAGAATTTTATGTCTTTATTTATTCATCGTGCAGCACGGGCCGATGCGCCTTATGTAGTGCTTTCTTCTGGGCTAGGCGGACATGCCAGTTTCTGGAATCCACAAATTGAGGTTTTGCAGCAAGATTTTCATGTGGTGACTTATGATCAGGAAGGTTGCCATTCGGATTCTGAACTGTTGTCAATACCTTATTGCGTAGATCATATGGCCCGACAGATTCTGGATTTATTGATCAATCAGGATATCCGTGAATTTCATTTTATTGGTCATGCATTGGGTGGGCATATCGGCATGCAGCTTGCGACTTATCAGGTTGATAAAGCGTTTAAGTTATTCAGCCTGACTATGTTGAATGCCTGGGGAGAACTGGATTCACATACCCAAAAATGTTTTCAGGCACGCACATCATTATTGTTGAATGGCGGAGCCGAGGCTTATGTGCGGGCACAAGCCTTATTTCTGTATCCTCCACACTGGATCTCGACACATCTTGACCCGTTAACAGAAGCAGAAAATAAACAGCTACTGGACTTTCCGTCAATTCAAAATGTCTTAGCTCGTATACAGGCAGTGCAGGCTTTTAAGCTAGAGGAGGCACATCAGCAGGCGCTCAAAGATGTTCTTGTACATCTGATTGCCAATCAAGATGATTTTTTGGTGCCTTATCAACGCTCGCAACAACTTCAGCAATTATTGCCGCATAGTCAGCTCAGTCTGTTTGCAACAGGAGCGCATGCTTCTACAGTGACTGAAACCGCCCAGATCAACCAAAGCATACTGCAATTTTTAAAATCAGCCTGATATTTTCAGCAAATCACTTTGTTTGCTCAAGCCAGAACTTATTTCTGGCTTTTTATTTTTTCTAATGAATCATTTTTATGGTTTTTACTCAAAATCTGATTCTTCCTAAAAGCGATGATGATCAATTTTAATGCACCTCAATGAAACACGATGAGCAAAATTGATTCAGGGGTGGAAATCATTATTTTACTAAAAATTCAAAAAAATAAATATTAAGTATTTGAAATTAAATAAATAAAATTAATTGGCATGCAGTTTGCAATATTTTCAACATAACTAAAAAACCTGAATTGGCAACAGGATTTTGAATATTGGTTAAAAATAATGAGGTGTGAAAATGAAAATAGGTGTCTTCTGTCCAATTGGAAATAACGGCTGGTTAATCTCTGAAAATGCACCACAGTACATGCCGACTTTCGAGTTAAACAAACAAATCGTGCAGCGTGCTGAACACTATGGTTTCGATTTCGCACTTTCCATGATCAAGCTGCGTGGCTTTGGTGGCAAGACCGAATTCTGGGAACATAACCTGGAAACTTTTACCCTGATGGCGGGTCTCGCAGCGGTGACCAGCAAAATTCAAATTTATGCAACGGCAGCCACTTTGGTCATGCCACCGGCAATTGTGGCACGTATGGCATCTACCATTGATTCTATTTCTAATGGCCGTTTCGGTCTGAATGTGGTGACCGGCTGGCAGCCACCTGAATACACCCAGATGGGCATGTGGCCAGGCAATGAGTATTTTGGCAAGCGCTATGAATATCTGTCTGAATATGTACAGATCCTGCGTGAGCTCTGGGCTACTGGTAAATCCGACTTTAAGGGCGAACATTTCCAGATGGAAGACTGCCGTGTCAGCCCACGTCCACAAGCGGATATGAAAATTATCTGTGCAGGTCAGTCTGATGCAGGTTTAGAGTTTTCTGCACAATATGCCGACTATAACTTCGTATTTGGTAAAGGCCTGAATACTCCAACAGCTTATGCAGAAATTAATAACCGCCTGAAAGAAAAAACGGACGTGACTGGCCGTGATGTACAGACTTATGTGCTGTTTATGGTGATTGCAGCCGAAACTGATGAAGAAGCTCAAGCCAAATGGCAGCACTATAACGATGGTGCCGACATGGAAGCGATTAACTGGCTGATGAATCAGGGCGGTAAAGATACCACTTCGGGCACAGATACCAATATCCGTCAAATGGCTTCTAGCGTATCTCCAGTCAATATCAATATGGGCACCTTGGTAGGCTCTTATGAAAATGTGGCACGAATGTTGGATGAAATTGGCGAGATCAAGGGTACTGAAGGCGTACTATTAACTTTTGATGATTTTATTCAAGGGGTTGAAGATTTTGGTCAAAAAATCCAGCCCCTGATGAAATGCCGTGAGCATATTGTCATTGAAGGTGCAGAACCAGTTTTGGAGAAAAGCGCATGAGTGAATCAGTGGTAACAGCCGGTTTTACTGAAAAACTCGGTACCGGAAAATCGCTTAAAGCTGAGCCTGAAGCAATCTGCCTTGCACCTGAACAGACTGCCCTGATTGTGATCGACATGCAGAATGCCTATACCTCGCAGGGTGGCTATCTGGATCTGGCTGGTTTTGATATCTCAAAAACCAAACCCGTGGTCGAAAATATAAAAAAAGCAGTCGATGCTGCGCATGCGGCCAGTATTCAGGTCATCTATTTTAAAAATGGCTGGGATGCAGAATATAAGGAAGCGGGTGGTACGGATTCTCCGAATTTCCATAAATCCAATGCCTTAAAGACTATGCGTAAACAGCCTGAATTACAGGGACAGTTATTGGCCAAAGGTAGTTGGGATTTTGAATTGATTGATGAATTAAAGCCATTGCCACAAGATCTGGTCATTGAAAAACCTCGCTATAGCGGTTTCTTTAATACTGCACTGGACAGCATGTTGCGTGTGCGTGGTATTCGCAATCTGGTGTTTGTGGGAATTGCCACCAATGTTTGTGTGGAATCGACCTTACGTGATGGTTTTTTTCTGGAATATTTTGGTGTGGCACTTGCAGATGCATGCCATCAGGCCGGGCCAGTCGAAGCCCATGAAGCCAGTCTGTATAACATCAAGACCTTCTTTGGCTGGGTATCCGATACCGCAAATTTTGTCGAAACCTTTCAAAAAGAAAGTGAATTACTTAAAGAAACTAAATTGGCTGAAAGTGCCTAAAAAATTAAAGATCAGGATTAAGGAAAAAACAGTATGCCTAAAGAAGTCATTATTCCAGCAGGAACGTCGAAACCACTAGCACCGTATGTGCCGGCAACCAAGGCCGATAATATTGTCTATGTGTCAGGCACATTGGCCTTTGATGAAAATAATAATGTGGTGCATGTCGGTGATGCAGCAGCACAGACCCGTCATATTCTGGAAATCATCAAGCGTGTCATTGAAGAAGCCGGTGGCAGCATGGATGACGTCACTTTCAATCATGTATTTGTCAAAGACTGGGCAGATTATGCAGCAATTAATACCGTTTATGCAGAGTATTTCCCTGGAGATAAACCGGCACGATATTGCGTACAGACAGGTTTGGTCAAACCTGATGCGCTAGTCGAAATTGCTTCGATTGCCCATGTATAAGCCAATCCACCTGATTCAATCTCATTACTAGATGCCCCAGGTCTGAAACTGAACATCGACTTGGGGTAGGGAGAACAGCATGAATGCCAAACTATCTAAAATCATCACAGAGACAGTTGCAGAAAATAAAGCATTAAATAAGGTTTTGGCGACTAACGCATCGGGTGACATCTTTACCCAGGTCGATCAGCAGATTTTCCGTCAGGGCATGTCTAATCTAGGTGCTGCAGTGAATGTCATTACCACGCAAGGCGATGCAGGAATGGCTGGATTTACCGCTTCGGCCGTATGTAGCGTGACGGATACACCACCAACGTTACTGGTGTGCCTGAACCGTTCTGCGTCAGTCTATGAAACCTTTAAAAAGAATCAGGTGTTGTGTGTGAATACCCTGGCATCACATCAACAAAATCTTTCCAATCTGTTTGGTGGAAAAACACCAATGGCAGAGCGTTTCAGTCAGGGGAACTGGAAAACGTTGGTGACCCAGTCGCCTGTACTTGAAGATGCCTTAGTCAGTTTTGACTGCGAGGTGGTCCAATGTTTATCCGTAGGCAGTCATGACGTGCTGTTCTGTGAGGTGAAAGCCATGTGCCAGAGTCAAGGCAATGCGCTGATGTACTTCAACCGTTCTTACTGTGAGCCACACAAAATGTGCTAATTCAATTCAATCCTAATCAAGGAGGGGAAGCCGATGCAAGAAAAAGAAACGTGGTTTCCAAAATTTAAGCCTTACCAAGGCAATCTCGATACCACACCCGTGCAAACAGATGAATATCTGCCTGCTGGAAAAAGTATTATTCTCGGGTTGCAGCATGTGTTTGCCATGTTTGGCGCAACCGTGCTGGCACCCTTATTAATGGGGTTTGATCCCAATCTCACGATTTTCATTACCGGGATTGGGACCATTTTATTTTTCCTGATCACGGGCGGTCGATTGCCTAGTTATCTGGGATCCAGCTTTGCCTTTATTGGTGCGGTCGTCGCAGTTACAGGTTATTCCGGAGTTGGTGCGAATCCTAATATCGGACTGGCGCTTGGCGGTACCATTGCTTGCGGTATTGTCTATGCCTTGATTGGTCTGCTGGTCATGAAAACCGGTACCGCATGGATTGAAAAGCTGATGCCACCCGTGGTCACGGGCGTCATCGTGATGATTATCGGTCTGAATCTGGCACCTGTCGCGATCAAAAGTGTCTCAGCCAACCAGTTTGATTCCTGGATGGCGTTGGTCACCATTATCTGTATCAGTGTGATTGCTGTCTTTACCCGTGGGATGGTACGCCGTCTGCTGCTGTTATTAGGCTTACTGTCTTCCTACCTGATTTATTTCCTTTTCACCAATGTAATGGGCTTCGGACCTGTGATTGATTTCAGCAAAGTCAGTGAAGCAGCATGGTTTGGTCTGCCAAATTTCCAGAGTCCAGTCTTTGAAATAAATGCCATGCTGATGATTGCACCGGTGGCCATTATTCTGGTCGCAGAAAATCTGGGACACTTTAAAGCGGTATCCGCAATGACCGGTAAAAATCTGTCGCCGTATATGGGACGCGGTTTCTTTGCAGATGGGGTTTGTACTTCATTATCGGCTTCTGTCGGCGGTACCGGGATGACCACTTATGCTGAAAATATCGGTGTGATGGCAGTGACCAAAGTGTACGCCACCACCGTGTTTATTTTTGCCGGGATCTTCGCTATTTTGCTGGGACTTTCACCTAAATTTGGTGCGGTGATCAGTACCATTCCAGTAGCTTTATTGGGTGGCGCATCGATTGTGGTCTTCGGGTTGATTACTGTGGCGGGTGCCAAAATCTGGGTGGATAACCATGTTGATTTTACCAAGAACAGTACCCTGATTATTGGTGCGGTGTGTCTGATTATGGGGACAGGTAATTATAGCTTGCAGATTGGTGGTTTCGATTTGGGTGGTATCGGTACTGCGACTTTGGCTGCGATTTTGTTGAACCTGTTCCTAAATCGTGGTGAAGATAAAGAATTGCCTGAACCTGCATCGACCGCAACAGAAGTTGAGGTTAAGCCAGTCGCTTAATATAAGGAGTATTTTTTGAGTCATACAGTTGCATTTTTAGGACTTGGGGCAATGGGCTGGCATATGGCCTCCCATTTGCCAAAACTCGGACATCCGGTTTGGGTCTGGAACCGGACTGAACAGAAAGCGCTAGATCATGCTCAATCTTTCAGGACTCAGGCAGTGGGTATTGAACAGGCGGTTCAGGCAGATTTTATTTTTTCTTGCTTGCCGACCAGTCAGGATGTAGAGAAGCTAATTGCTGCACATCCACCTAAACCGGGTGCAATCTGGATTGACTGTACCAGCGGTGTACCAGAATCGGCCCAAAAACTGGCAAATCGATTGGAGCAACAGGGAAGCTATTACCTGGATGCTCCGGTATCTGGTCAGACTGTTGGGGCAGAAAAAGGCACTTTAACCGTGATGGTGGGAGGAAGTGAATCTGCCTTTACGCAAGCCAAACCGGTCATTGCTGCTTTTGCTGGGTTGATTGAATATGTGGGAGAAAGTGGTTCCGGTTTTGCAGTGAAAGCCATTAACAATACTTTGATGGCTACGCATTTATGGGCGCTGGCTGAAGGCTTAACTGTACTGAAAGGGCAGGGAGTTGACTTAAGCAGTGCGTTGAACTGTATTAATCATTCCAGTGGTAAAAGCAGCATGTCAGAAAATATCATGGCACAGCGGGTTTTAAGCCGTGAGTTTCATAAAACCTTTGCGCTGGATTTATTGCAGAAAGATATTGGTATTGCTTTGGAACTAGTGCAACAGCAGCAACTGGATTTATCAGTGATGTCATTGGTGCAACAACAGTTTCAGCAGATTGCCAAGCCACAGGCCAGCCAACTGGATTTCTCCGCTGCGGTGCAACGCTTAGAACAACGTACTCAAATTGAATTAAGGGGTTAAAGTCTTTCTTATAAATTGCTATTCATAGAGAAACTATTAATTTTGAATTAAATCCATAACGACAGATTTTATTATTAAAAATATGAAAAGCCGAGAATTTAAAAATTCCCGGATTTTTATTTCAATTGTTTAAAATAGCCTAAGTTAATTTTAAATTTAACTGATATCTGAGCAATTTAAATAAATAAATTTCTTTTATAAATTAGAAAATGATTGTCCATTAATATTTAATGTTCCTTCTCCCTTAGGGGTGAGGAGCATGCTCCGCAAGAGGATGAGGGGTTTTTTATAAAGAACCTCTCCCTACCCCCTCTCCTCATAGGAGAGGGAATTTTCTTAATAATTTTTAATCATTAAGAATTATTAAGGAAAGAGCTTTAATACACTGATATTTAGGTCTCTTAATTCGCTTCATATTCCTGAATCACCTCAAGCGCCGCACGAAATGCTTCCTGAGTCGCCGGTGCACCGCAGTAAGGCAGACTATGCAGCAGCACTTCCTGAATTTCCTCAACCGTTGCGCCATTATTCAGCGCACCTCGCACATGGCCTTTCAGTTCAGTGGGACTTTTTTGCGCGGTTAGGAAGGCAATGGTAATTAAAGAACGATATTTACGTGGTAAAACACCTTCACGTTGCCAGGTCGAACCCCAGGCATGTTCATTAATCCAGTCCTGTAGAGGTTGGGTAAAAGGCACGGTATTTTCCTGAGCACGCTTCACAAAGCTTTCACCCATCACTTCAGTACGGACTTTCAAGCCATTTTCATAATCTTGTTGTGACATTGTCTACCCTCAATTTTCTTATAAGGCTAGCTTAGTACTTTCCATGCGAAATACCATCGTGCAATAGTCGTAAAAAAGTGGCTGAAAAGCCACTTGTGAAGCTTCCAGAGTAAAGTAATAAAATGACTTCACTCTGGAATTTATTACACCTTAAATTCAAGTTTTATTTAAGGTGATATTGAGTGTGAAGGATCAGTTTGCACTGAAGTATCCGTTCCTTTGGCATCTTCCTTGATGAGATACGGATTCTCAAGCTCTAATACTTCCTGCAAATGCAGATCAAATACATCGGTCAACATGCTGTCATAACGACGCGCATTGTAGTGCAGCAATTTTTCTGCTTCCTCATCATTAATAAAACCATGTAGCTGTGCATCTGCCACATGCTCTGCAAAGCTTAAACCCTTGAACTGGTCTTTATTTTCTGCTTTTTTAAAGCGATCCCACACCTGTTCAATGTCCAGCAACATGGTGAAAGTAGATTCCATACGACCAGTGACATCATTTTCATTGATATTATGGTAGACATGTTTTTTGAGTGCCTGCCGGAAAGCATTGTCTTCCATCATGCTATTTGCAACTTGCTGTTTGAGCTGGTCTGATGGTTTCTGTACTGGACGGCCAAATGGGAAACATAATAGTTTGACCATGCTTGCTGCTGTACCTACCGGGAAGTTGGCAAACAGATCAAAAAATGCTTCTTGCGCCGTATACAGAGATTTTTCTATCGCAAGCTGTGCATGCAAACGCTCATCTTCAGTCTTTTTGCTATGCTCAAAATATTTCAGAATTGAGGAAGCAATAAACAGATGTGCATGAATATCGGCTAGACGTCCAGACAACATTTCCTTACGCTTGATATCACCCGCGAGTAATCCTAGACACATATCCGCAGTTAAAGCAAAGTTGGCACTCAGCCGGTTAATGATCTTGTAATAAGGACGGGTAAAGTCAACAGCACTTTGCGGCGCAGCATTGGAGCCACCTGTAAAGGCATAGGCAAAGGAGCGAGCAGTCCGGTTAAAGGTGTAACCCAAATGCTTAAACAGCAAGTTATCAAAAGGATTTAGAGCCGCTGCCGGATCTTCTGCTTGTAAGAGCTGTAATTCTTCATAAAGATAAGGATGGCAACGCATTGAACCCTGTCCAAAAATCATCAGGGAACGACTAAGAATATTGGCGCCTTCAACCGTAATGGAGACTGGAATTGCCTGATAATAAGGCGCCAGAAAGTTACGCGGGCCCATCTGAATGGCGCGGCCACCGACCACATCCATACCGTGATTGACCACTTTACGCATGCCTTCTGTCGCATAATATTTGGCAATCGCTGTCATTACGGCAGGCTTGCCGCCCTGATTCAGACCACAGGTGACCAGATAACGGAAAGCCTCCAGCATATAGGTATCACTGGCGATTTCACTGGTGGCTTCCTGAACACCCTCAAACTTACCAACTGAAATTTTAAATTGTTGACGGATTCGGGAAAAAGCCCCGACATTTAAATAAGTCATTTCTGCCGCAGAAGTAGACAGTGCCGGTAGGGAAATGCCACGACCCACAGCCAGACATTCCATCAGCATGCGCCAGCCCTTACCGGCATTTTTTACGCCACCAATAATCCAGTCCAGAGGAATAAATACATCTTTACCTTCAACTGTACCATTCATGAATGGTGGGCCGGGATTATGACGAGGACCTACTTGCACCCCTTCGTGACTGGCAGGCAGCAGGGCACAGGTAATACCATATTCAGTCTGTTCGCCCAAAAGATGATCCGGGTCATACATTTTAAAGGCCAGACCCACCACTGTCGCAATTGGTGCCAAAGTAATCCAGCGTTTGGAAAAATTCATTCTCAGACCGAGTACTTCCTGACCTTCAAACTGGCCATAGCAGACTACACCGGTATCAGGAATCGCACCAGCATCGGAACCGGCCTCCGGACTGGTCAAACCGAAACAGGGAATTTCTTCGCCTCGCGCCAGACCCGGCAGATAACGGTCTTTCTGTTCTTCGGTACCATAATGCAGTAACAGCTCGCCTGGTCCGAGTGAGTTCGGTACCATACAACTCACGGCTGTGGTCAGAGATCGCGAAGCAATCTTGCTCATCACCCGACTTTGGGCAAAGGAGCTAAAGGCACGACCGCCGTATTCTTTGGGAATAATCAGGCCCAAGAAGCCATGCTCCTTGATATATTGCCAGACATGATCAGGCAGCGCTTTCTGCTCATGGATTTCCCATTCATCCAGCATGCTGCACAAGGTCTCAACCTCATTGTCCAGAAAAGCCTGTTCTTCTAGCGATAATTTGGGATAGGGATAACTGTTAAAGGTTTCCCAGTTCGGTGCACCCATAAACAGTTCTTTTTCCCACCAGCTGGTTCCGGAGTCCAGTGCTTCACGTTCTGTCGGGCTGATACTCGGCATGGCATTGGCCAGTGCTTTATAGGCCGGTTTAGAAATGAACGACATACGTAAAGGGTCGATCATCACCACAAGGCTAATCAGGATCAGCGGAATGCCGAGAATAAGTGACCATGGGCTAATAAAGGCACAGACTACTGACATGACAATTAGTGCAATTGCACCCACGCTACGGGAGAGCTGAAAATAGAAAACCGCCCATAAACTAAGTAATAGCAGTAGTACAGCAAATATAAATAGCATTGTTATAGTTCTCCAGATTTATACAACGCTGCCTGTACCGAGATCTCATAGAATTTTTGTCACAGTTCATTCATTTTTTTTTGTCGCTTGAGGATCGGACAGGTTCAGCATTGCACGTGTGAGAATGATCGTTTTCAAGTCTTGCAACGATATTTTTAAATCTTTCATCTATTTTTGAGATTGTTTGAAAAATGCTCAGTCTTCAAGTGAGAACGCGCAAAGAAATGTGAAGATAAGTAATGACTTAATCTTATCTAAAATAAAAAATGGCGTTTAACGCTGAGTAGAATTTCAATTATGGATATTAAAAAGCCCTCTACTTGAGAGGGCTTTTATTTCATTTATTTAAACAGGATTAAGCTTCAATGGCCTGAACTGCAATTTTTTTGGCAGGGTCAACTTTACGGCGCACTGCTGGAACTGGTTCGCCGTAGTATTGGCGGTCGGCAAAGTAGCTTGAACGAACCATTGGTGCTGCCCAGATATTGCGGAAGCCCAGTTTTTGGCCATGTTCGGTATAACGCTCGAATTCTTCAGGTGTTACAAAGCGGTCAATCGCTGCATGTTCTTTTGAAGGCTGCAAATACTGACCAATCGTCACATAATCTACGCCATGCGCATGCAGATCATCAAGCAGGGCCAGCACTTCTTCTTCAGTTTCACCAATACCGACCATCAGACCACATTTGGTTGGTACGTCCGGGCAGTATTCTTTAAACATTTTCAGCAGGTTTAAAGAGTGCTGATAGTCAGAACCTGGACGCATGGCTTTATATAAACGCGGTACAGTTTCGATATTGTGGTTAAACACATCTGGTGGGCATTCAGTCATGATGCGCAGCGCGATATCCATACGACCACGGAAATCTGGCACCAGAATTTCCAGCAGGGTATTCGGGCTTAGAGCACGCGCTTCTTTAATACAATCTACAAAATGCTGTGCACCGCCATCCAGTAAATCATCACGGTCTACCGAAGTGATCACTGCATATTTCAAACCCAGATTGGCAATAGTTTCTGCCATATGACGCGGTTCATCTGCATCGAGTGCATTTGGACGGCCATGAGCCACATCACAGAACGGACAACGACGGGTACAGATATCACCCATAATCATGAAAGTCGCAGTACCGCCACCAAAACATTCAGGCAGGTTTGGACAGGCGGCTTCTTCGCACACCGTATGTAATTTTTGCTGACGTAGTGTGGTTTTAATACGTTGAACTTCTTCAGGTGCCGCCATTTTCACCCGGATCCAGTCCGGCTTACGTGGCGTTTCAACCGTAGGAACAACTTTTACAGGAATGCGGGCAACTTTTTCCGCACCGCGAAGTTTGACGCCCTGTTCAGGTTTACGGTTTTCAGACATATTCAACTTTTCCACTGTTTTTGAAGGGGGAGATACTCAAAGATAGCGCAGTTATTATAACGAACTTCGTTCTAAATAGGGCAAAAAGGGGTATTCATTTAAAAAATGTTCTTATCAAGCAATATATGTGAGTTAAATACACCAAATCAACAGGATTTACGTCATAATAAGAGTGTAGATTAAAGTGAATTTTTTAATTTTGAGGAGCGTTGAATGCCACGTAAAAAAGAGGTCGTTAGTGGGACTTTCGTTAAATATGATGCGGTAGTTCTAGGTTCGGGCCCTGCGGGCGAAGGCGCGGCAATGAAACTTGCCAAATCTGGTAAGCGTGTTGCAATCGTTGAGATGCGTGAACAGCTGGGTGGTAACTGTACCCATGTCGGTACGATTCCAAGTAAAGCATTGCGTCAAACAGTATCCAGTATTATCCGTTATCAACGTGATCCACTGTTTCAGAAAGTTGGGGACTGGAAGCAGTTCACCATGAAGCAAGTGTTGCGTCACGCACATAAAGTTATTCAACAACAAGTAGATACACATTCACGTTTCTACGACCGCAATAAAATTGATATTTATCATGGTCGTGCTTACATTCAGGATCAAAATACCATTTTTGTATTTAACCCAGATGGCATTAAAGAAACGCTGATGTTTAAGCAACTGGTCATTGCCAGCGGCTCGCGTCCATATCGTCCAGACATTCTTGATTTTAATCATCCGCGTGTATTTGATTCAGACAAAATTCTGGATCTGGACTATTCCATCCAGAAAATCATTATTTATGGCGCAGGTGTAATCGGTTGTGAATATGCCTCGATCTTTATTGGTCTGGGACATAAAGTTGACCTGATCAACACCCAACACAAACTTTTAAGCTATCTGGATGATGAAATCTCTGATGCGCTGTCTTATCACTTGCGTGAACAGGGTGTGCTGATTCGTCATAATGAACAGATCGACTTTTTAGAAACATTTGACGACCATGTGGTGATGCACACGCAAAGCGGCAAGAAAATTAAAGCCGACGCGATTTTGTGGTGTAATGGCCGTTCAGGCAATACCGATGGTCTAGGCCTTGAAAATGTCGGCCTGAAACCGAACAGCCGTGGTCAATTGACTGTGAATGATCAATATCAGACTGAAGTAGAAAATATCTACGCTGCCGGTGATGTAATCGGTTGGCCTTCACTAGCCTCTGCTGCCTATGACCAAGGTCGTTGCGCGGGTGCCAATATGAGCGGCGAGAAAGACGTTGCGCCGGTGACTGATATTCCAACCGGGATTTACACCATTCCTGAGATTTCTTCGATTGGTAAGACTGAACAGCAGCTGACTGAAGAAAAGATTCCGTATGAAGTCGGTCAGGCATCATTCCGTCATTTGGCACGTGCACAGATTACCGGAGATACTATGGGCGAATTAAAGATTCTGTTCCATCGTGAAACACTGGAAGTTTTGGGTGTACATTGCTTCGGTAATAATGCCTCTGAAATTATCCATATTGGTCAGGCAGTCATGAACAGCCCGAACAATACCATCAAGTACTTCGTAGAAACCACGTTTAACTATCCGACTATGGCTGAAGCGTATCGTGTAGCCACACTGAATGGTATGAACCGTTTATTCTAAGTGAGATATTTGACTTAGACAGAAAAACCGCAAGTCTTCACTTGCGGTTTTTTTATTGGAAGTGATTAAGTCAGTCAAGTTGATCAAATCGAATTTTTAAGCCGCCATTTTTCGGCATTCTTCAGCACAGCGGCGGCATGCTTCGGCACATTGCTGACAATGTTCATCTTCATGATGACCACATTCTTCTACACAGTAGTCACAGGCTTTCGCACAAAGTTCACATATTTCATGCATGAATGGAGATTGCTTTTGTTCCATACGGGCACACAACTGACAGATATCTGCACAGTCCAGACAGCGCTGGATACACTCCCGCATCATCTCCAGATCTTCTTCTTTAAGACAGGCACTGGCACAGTTGGCACAGGCCAGGGAACAGTTCATACAGGTTTGAACACAATCTGAAAATTGAAGCTGATTCATTGTCGTTTCCTCTTTCCATAGGTTTGTTGCTGATTTTCTAATAAGCTAAGCAGAAAAAGGAAAATACACTAGGTAGATTAGGTGAGGAAAAGTAAACAGCTACTTTGTTTTGTTAGAGATCTACTGGATCATGAGCGATAGTTGGAATTAATTTTTTTTATTTGAAAATAAAAAACCATTGAGGCGGTCAAAGTCTCAATGGTGGAAGATCGACATGATGAATCGTAATTTTTGAAGGGTTAAACTAGCTCTACCTTTCTCGTTATTCTCGTTTTTATTATTAAAACGGACGGCTACCCGCCAGACTGATGCGTTTCAATAAACGGCGCTGATCTGCCGGGAATGGACGGCGTGAGTGTAAGGTCACCTGATTATCCCAGAACACGATATCGCCAATTTCCCAGTGATGTTCATAAGCGAATTCAGGTTTCGAAATATGCTCACGTAATTTGGCGATCAGTTGACTGCCAGCCTGATCATCATAATTGACCAGCTCGACTTCGGTATGGGTGTTTAGCCAAAGCGCTTTACGGCCGGATTCAGGATGAGTGCGCACCAGTGGATGTGGATAAGCATGGCTTAAAATCGGTTGATCTTTAAAACGATACAATGGGCTTGAACCATAACCTTGATCATCAGTCTGATCTCTGGTTTTTTGACGGCGCACGAAAGGGTTGTAAGTAATCAGTTGCAGCTGATCGATCTCTACCTTGGTTGCTTCATCGAGTGCATCATAGGCTTTAATGGTGTTGATCCAGCTGGTCTGTCCGCCGTCCTGAGGCAGTTCAATGGCATACAGAAGGGAACCAAAAGAAGGTAGGGGCGTCCATTGATGATCGGCATGTGGAGTCAGTTCACCATGCCCGGTGTAATCTCCCTGACCAACAGCATTGGAAACCGGCACGACATCGGGTGGAACACCGCTATCGGACTGCGCAGCCAGTACCGGTGTATCTGCACCGGGACGGAAAATGGAACCGAAATAAGTTGAAAACGCCAGATACTGTAAATCATCCAGACTTTGCTGCTTAAAGATCAAAATCAGATGCTCGGCCAGAGCCTGTTTTAACTTTAAAATGGTTTTGGATGATTGGACTTTACGGGCATCCAAGCCATAGACCACTGCACCTAAGGCCTGACCGGTTTGCGGTACAATCTTGATTTCATCCGGATGTTGAAATTGATCTTGCTGATGCCAGCGTGGAGCATCATGAATCGCTTGTGAAAGTTGGGTTAAGCTGGTCATTATCAAGTCTCAGAATTTTCTTATTGATCAAAATCTAAGAAAATTCCAGACTGAAATAAAATCAAAAGAAATGATAAGTTTATGAATAATCTGTTATTTTTACTATTCAGTTGATTTTGAAACATTTAACTTATTGTGCGATGGATTGCGCATTTTCTGCTGAGGATATTTCGACAGTTTAGTGTGCGCAGAAAGCCTGATTAAAATATTCAAACAGCTGAGGGGTTTGTAACCACAGGCCAATCGACAAAGCCAGTAAAAGCAGGATTGCCACCACAATCGAGAGTTTGAGTTTCAGTAGAGAATCAGTCATGGACGATTTGCTCCTCATTGACCCAGAAATGCACCAGTACGCCAAAAATGCTGAGGACAATTGATAGCATCCACACCGCATTATAATTGCCGCTCAAATCATGGTTGACTCCACCGAGCCAGCCACCGAAAAACGAGCCAACCTGATGGGTAAAGAACACAATGCCACTGAGCATGGTCAGATATTTCACCCCGAACATATTCGCCACAATACCATTAGTCAGCGGAACGGTTGATAACCAGAGTAGTCCCATAATGACACCAAAGGTATAGACTGTCCATGTGCTGAGAGGCAGCATGAGAAAAGCAATAATCGCAATTCCACGCAGGGCATATAATCCCATTAACAGATGCGGTTTGGAATATTTGCCACCGAGCCAGCCGGCGGTATAGGTACCTACCACATTAAACAGACCCACTAAGGCTAAGAAAATCGTACCGGTTGTGGCATTAAAACCATGATCAATCAGATAGCCCGGAAGGTGGATGCCAATAAAAACGACCTGAAAACCACAAACAAAAAAGCCCATGGCCAGAAACCAAAAGGGTTTATGATTTTTCACCACCACCAGAATCTGTTTAAAACTGAGTGAGACTTTAGTGGGGGTAGCGGCCGCGTTGGGATTAACATATATCGGTGCTTTCAGCATCCAGGCCAATGGCACAATCAATGCAATTAAAATGGCACTGACCACCAGCGCCGCTGACCAGCCGACATTCTGTAATAGCAACAGGGTTGAAGGCAGCATGATAAACTGACCAAAAGATCCAGCCGCACTAGCAATTCCCATCGCCAAACTGCGCTTTTCTGGTGGGGCAGCACGTCCAACTGCAGACAATAACACCGGAAATGACGTAGCTGACAGGGCGAGACCCAGAATCAGGCCGACACTCAGATTAAGCAATAATCCGGTCGAGCTAACTGCCATCAAGAGTAGACCGATTGCATATAAGGCGCCGCCTACAGCTACCACAATCTTGCTGCCATATTTATCGGCAAATGCCCCGGTAATCGGCTGAACTGCACCCCAGATCAGGTTTTGCATGGCAATAGCCAGGCTAAAAACATTATGACCCCAACCGAATTCTTCGCTCATCGGTACCAGATACAGGCCAAAGGCATGACGTACACCCAGTGACAGTGCCAAAATGATGGCGGAGCCAATCAGCATAAAAATAAGAGCTTTGGAAAATTGACTGTCAGCCATACGTCATTCATGCCTATAAATTTGATATGTATAGTATTCGATTCAAGCAATAGAGGCGATTAAATAAATATTGATCAAAAGATAAATTTTTTTTATTAATATATTAAGCCTAAAAAAACGGCCGAAGCCGTTTTAATTAAAAATCGGATATTGAGCTTAGAAACGCATCCCGATCCCGGCATAGGCCAGAATTGGATTCACTTCGATATCGGCTTTAGAGCGAATCAGCTCACCTAAACTTGCATCTGTCACCGTAATTGTCGTGTCATTTTTCAGATGTGCATAAGAGACTGAACCGACTGCAAACCAAGTGTCATTAAAGTCATAGCTAAAGCCGACCGTGGCCACAGGCGCGAAAGCATCAGAGGCTTCAAGATTTACTTTTGGATCGGCTTCACTTAGCTTACCTTCAAGGGAAGCACCAGCATTGCCTTGTTTAATATTGGCAATCATATGTCCTGCAGCAATCAGGTCCTGCTCGGTACGTGAGTTAATTTCCAGTTCATTGAAATAGGCATACATCACACCTAAGCCGACATAAGGCCGGAATTTATTCACTCCGGTTTTACCAAAGTGATACTGGAATTCAAAGGCAGGTGTCCAGGCGCGGGCAGAGGCAGCCGGACCATAGGCTTCCAGATCAGTAATCTCGATATCTTTCTTCAGTATAATATCGATAGGAAGTTCAATATTGCCCAGAGTAGGGGTTGCTGTTCCCGAGAACGGTGCATAGATTTTACCTTTACCTTGCAGATCAACCTTGGGTGGAATGCCGGCTTTCATTTCAAAAGAAATATTATCGGTAAAATAGTAATTGGTCATAATGCCTAAAGTGGTGACATCATCCGCTGTCAGACCGGTACCTGGATTATCCCATTCAGACAGACCATTGATTTGAGTGGTTCCACTGATATTCGCTGGTAATGTACCTCCAGTGAAGAAACCAATCCCTTCTAATAATCCTTTCACTGTTCTCTGATCGACAGAAGGATCAAGATTATTGACGACCGTATCAACATTGATAGCGCCGTTTCTATAACTTTTACCGTTTTCGACAGCAGTATTCACTTTAAATGGTTGGGCCTTGCCTTGCGGCATCACATGCAATGCACCGACTGATACCGAAAAGCGCTTAAAGCCATCTCCATCTTGCAAGCTAAAATAAGGGGAATCTGCATGCGCGACCATAGGTAAAGTGGCTAGGCCTGCCATACATGCCAGCAATGTTTTCATTGATTTGGAACTCCATGTCCAGTTTGTTTATTCGTTTTTCTAGTTAACTAATTATGTGAATTGCCTTAAAAAAATCAGTTATAGAACAATAGATCAAAAGTTAAGCGAGGGTTGAGATTGGTAACTTCTGTATATTTTTTGTTGATATCTCTTGAGTTTTGAGAAATGCATAGTGTGTAAAAATCATTATTTTTACCTGACTAGCTTAAGTATAAAAGTGAAGAAAATTTACTCTTGAGAGCGTTAAAATTTCAATCCTATGAATTTTTATCATGGAAGATATAGAGAAGAGTTTAGGTAAATTTTAGGCTGCATTGATTCAAGCATTTACCATCACGGGATCATTTTTTATTTTTCAAAAACAAAAGCATATGAATTTATCCAAGATCCTGCTACCCAGTCGACTGAGTTTTTTTGTACAATAGCTGCATATATTATTGAGTGAATCACATGAGCACCCAAACTCCTCCCAAAAGAAAGCCCCTGGTTAATTTACCTTTCCCGATCAAACAGGCAGAGCAAAATGCTGCAGAAGAAGTTCTGGAAGATTTAAGACCAAGACCACAGCGTTATGCTGACCGTACCTGGATGCCACCACGTGGCACTCGCCGTTCAATGGGCAAACGCTAATTGATCAGACTCAAAAAGCTATGATAAATCATGGCTTTTTTTATGGAATTTTTTAGGGAGTTAGTGATCAATATTTGATTTAATTTTCGAACAAAAAGAAATTAAAACTCAGATTTATCCAAATTCTTTTCAATTTTATTCTTAATAAAGCAAACGAAATATTTAAGCTCTCTAAATGCCGACCAAAATAAAATCCACATCTGGTTGATTTCATATTCGACATTTTAGCCGCCCAGAAAAAAAAGCCAATTCAAACATTGGCTTTTTTTGAAAGATATTTTGATAGCACTAACGAATGCTTTTACGCGCTTTATTTTCCGGCTTCGGTGGCGCGATTTCTCTCTCGCCTTGCCAGACATCGATAAAATCTTTCTCGTTAATATTATAAAGTTCCAGTAGCGCTAAAATCACGCCTCCAAACAGCATGGCACCTTCTGAATGGCTTTGAAAATCGACCAGCTTGGTATTCAGATTGTGCAGGATATCTTCAATTTCAAAGACACGTTCCCGTCCATTGCTGTCGGTCGGATAGATCTGGGTATTTAAAATAATTCTCGCCAGACTTTTTTCATTTTCGGTCAAAGGTAGTTTTTCAATCAATTCATCGCTGGCTGGAGTTAAAATGACCGAATCGCGGAATATGGTATGTAAAAAATTTGCGCTTAATTTTGGCAGCGGCTTTTCGACAAAAGGACGGAAAGATTGCGGGAAAATGACATTGCGTGAGATGCCTTTAAACATCGGTGCAATTTCCTCGACTTTATAACCTGCAATCCCACAGCCTAAGGAAGTAATAAAATATTTATTTTTAGGATGATTTTTGGTGTAAATCTTAAAGTCATCAATATAGTGTTGAATTTGTGAGAGCGGCATTTGTTGCAAATGCTCGTTCATGGTGGGAATAGCATAGCTCTGACCCGCCCAGCCACGACCCACGCCCATGACTGCACCAAAATGCTCAAGTGCCGTTCTGGCTGCTCCACCACCGTGTTGTCCAGCCAAGTTGCTGCCAAAAACAAAAACCGTATTTTCCGGAAGGGATTTAACAATACTTTCATCGTGATAGTGGTAAGTCATAATTGTCGATTCTAGGCCATCCTGATCTTCATGTTGCCTTTGAAATGAATAGGGGTCAAGGCAAAATTGTGCCGGACTAGCCAAACAGATAGAGTATTTCACCCATAAGCCAAAACAGGATACCGAGTACGTCCAAATAAAGCTGCTGGCTGAAAATGATTAGTTTTTTCTGTATTTATTCCCTTTGTAACTGTATATTTTTTTGATGGTTTTTCAAACCAGATAGCGATTAAAGCGCTAACAAATAATGAATAGTAATATTGTTTTATTTTACCAAACAGAAACCTAAGCAGGGATTGAGTAATTCCAATTTACCCTCATAATAAATCAAATCTATATCCGCAGCGAAGTCAGCGAAAGCTATGAGTGATAAAAAGCCCTTTGAATTAGTGACCAGTTATCAACCAGCAGGCGATCAGCCACAGGCCATTGCAAAGCTGGTCAAAGGCATTGAACAGGGTTTTCATGACCAGCTTTTACTGGGGGTTACCGGGTCTGGTAAAACCTATACCATGGCCAACGTCATTGCACAGACTCAACGTCCGACCATTGTCATGGCGCATAACAAAACTTTGGCTGCGCAGCTTTACGGCGAATTTAAAGCGTTTTTCCCGAATAATGCTGTCGAATATTTTGTCAGTTATTATGATTATTATCAGCCAGAAGCCTATGTGCCATCTTCAGATACTTTTATCGAGAAAGATGCGGCAATTAATGACCATATTGACCAGATGCGCCTTTCCGCAACCCGTTCACTCTTAGAGCGACGTGATGCAATTATTGTCGCTTCGGTGTCTGCCATTTATGGTTTGGGTGATCCGAATGCCTATATGAGCATGTTGCTGCATGTGGTGGAAGGCGATCGCATTGGCCGTGATGATATTATTCGCCGTTTGGTCGAGATGCAGTATTCGCGTAATGAACTGGAATTCCTGCGCGGTACTTATCGTATTCGCGGTGAAATTATTGATATTTTTCCGGCAGAATCGGATCAGGATGCGATCCGGATTGAACTATTTGATGATGAAGTTGACTCTATTCGCTGGTTTGATCCGCTGACCGGGAAAATGGTTCGTAAAGTACCTCGTGTGACCATTTATCCTAAAAGCCATTATGTTACGCCGAAAGACAATTTATCCCGTGCGATTGAAACCATCCGAGACGAACTCAAAGAGCGACTGGTGTTCTTCCGTGAAAATGACAAACTGCTGGAAGCACAGCGCATCGAGCAGCGTACACGCTATGATCTGGAAATGATGCAACAACTGGGTTATACCAATGGCATTGAAAACTATTCACGCCATTTATCTGGCCGTCCTGCGGGTGAAGCGCCGCCGACCTTGTTTGATTATATTCCGGATGATGCCTTGCTAATTATTGATGAGTCGCATGTGACGGTGCCGCAGATTGGTGCCATGTATAAGGGCGACCGTTCGCGTAAAGAAAATCTGGTGAATTACGGATTCCGTTTGCCAAGCGCGCTGGATAACCGGCCGATGAAATTTGAGGAATGGGAACATATTGTGCCGACGACCGTTTATGTCAGCGCAACGCCCGCACGTTACGAGCTGGAAAAGTCCCAGCAGATTGTCGAGCAGGTGGTACGTCCGACTGGTCTGATTGATCCGGAAATTGAAATCCGTCCAGTTCTGACGCAGGTCGATGATGTGCTTTCAGAAATTAATCTGCGTAAAGACATTAATGAGCGGGTGCTGGTGACGACTTTGACCAAACGCATGGCCGAAGATTTAACTTCTTATTTGAAAGAGTACGGGATTAAGGTCGCTTATTTACACTCGGATATCGATACCGTCGAGCGGGTCAAGATTATTCATGAACTGCGTACCGGGGTGCATGATGTACTGGTCGGGATCAACCTGCTGCGTGAAGGGCTGGATATGCCGGAAGTGTCACTGGTCGCTATTCTGGATGCGGATAAAGAAGGTTTCCTGCGTTCCGAGCGCTCTCTCATTCAGACCATTGGCCGCGCTGCACGTAACCTGAAAGGTAAGGCGATTCTGTATGCTGACCGTATTACTGATTCGATGCAGAAAGCCATTGATGAGACGGACCGTCGTCGTGCCAAGCAGATTCAGTTTAATGAAGAACATGGCATTACGCCGCGCAGTGCAGTGCGTCAGGTGATCAAGGAAATTGATACTGGTGAAGTATTAGAGGATGATTCAATTGAATTGAAAGCCTCGGATCAGGCACGTGCCATCAGTGCGGATGAACGACATATCATGGCAGATCCGAAAATGTTTGCGAAACATATTAGCAAGCTTGAAAAGGAAATGCTGAAGGCATCCAAAGAGCTGCAGTTTGAGCAGGCTGCGCGTATGCGTGATGAAATTGTACGTTTAAAAGCCCAGATGTTTGATTGATTTTTGTTGCATTAAATCTTATTTAAATGACGTAAAATCAATCACAAAGCAAACATAATGTAACAAATTAAGGGCTGTGATAAAGCTATTGTATGAACAGAATTTTTTTAAATAAATATTTTGTGAACATGCAATAGGTATCTTTATGACAACTCAAAAATCTTCACGTACTGGATTAAAGCTGGCAAAAATTGCGGTGGGTAGCGCGGTTCTTCTCGGTTTGGGCGCCGCTACCATGGCTTATGCGAAAGACCAGCCATTACCGACCATTGAGAAAGTTGAACTGGACCGTTATTTGGGGACATGGTACGAAGTAGCACGCAAGCCTTTATATTTTCAAAACAAGTGTGATCGTGATGTCACAGCGACTTATACTTTAAATGAAAATGGCAATATCGTGGTGGATAACCGCTGCATTAAAAAAGATGGTGGACAAACCCAGTCATTGGGCGAGGCATTTGTGCAAAATCCACCGCAGAATACCAAGCTAAAAGTCAGTTTCTTACCAGACTTTATTCGCTGGATTCCGGTCGCTCGTGGCGATTATTGGGTCTTAAAACTGGATGAAAATTATCAAACTGTTCTGGTCGGTGAGCCAAAACGTAAATATATGTGGATACTCTCACGTGATCCGCAATTGGATAAAAATGTGGTGAATGAATATTTACAATATGCACAGTCTGTCGGTTATGACCTGAGTGATGTAATTCATACCAAACAAACTCAAAGATAAAAATATCGTCTTAATGGAAACCATGCTACGGCATGGTTTTTTATTTTATGTGTCGAAAGACAATCTAAAATTGAAAGATAGCTACATTTTAAATAGATGAAGCATCAAGCTTTCTATTGTACTAATCGTTATAATGCCGGCGAATGAAAGTAGAGTTTGACTATGTATAAAGGCATCGCGTTATCTGTCTTGGCCTCTGTGGTTTTTGGAGTACTCTATGTATTTACGCCTTTTTTACAGCCTTTAGATAGTGAACAGACCTTTGCCTGGCGCATGCTGGCGACCTTACCATTTCTGACTGCATTTATGTGGTGGTCGGGTGATCTGAAATATATCAGCGGTATTTTTAAACGGGTGTTGCAACAGCCTTCATTCTTGATCTGGTTACTGATTAGTTCACTGTTGTGTACCACGCAATTGTGGTTATTTCTATGGGGACCTATCAATGGCCGTGGCCTCGAAGTCTCGCTCGGTTATTTTCTGCTACCTCTGGTGATGGTGCTGGTCGGCTGTGTGCTTTATAAAGAAAAATTATCATCCTTCCAGATGGTTGCTGTTGCTCTGGCAATGTTGGGGGTAGGACATGAAATCTGGCGGATCGGTTCAATCGCATGGGAAACGGTCTATGTCGCTTTAGCTTATCCACTTTATTTCTTTATGCGGCGTAAATTCGCGACCGATCATCTTGGTGGATTCTGGTGGGATCTATTTCTGATTTTGCCTGTGGCATTTTATTTGGGCTTTATTTACAGTGATTCCATGCCGCTCATGTTGAATCATTCCCACTTGATCTTGGCAGTTCTTGGATTAGGCTTTTTAAGTGCGCTCGGTTTAGGTAGCTATATTTTGGCTAGCCGATATTTACCTTTTGTCATCTTTGGGCTGTTGAGTTATCTGGAGCCGGTACTGCTCGCTTTTGCCTCGATGGCACTGGGTGAGCGTGTGGAATCAGGTGAATGGCTGACCTATATTCCAATCTGGCTAGCTGTATTATTGCTGGTTGTGGAAGGAATATTGCATTTAAAACAGCAGCAGCTGAAGAAATATGAGCTGGCAAATAAAGCTGTACAGCTGGAAAAACTCAGGAAAAATAATGAATAATGCTGTTTGCATAATAGTTATGTTCGTCAGACAATATTGACCTGATTATTTTCAAAATCGTCTACTTTGTTTAAAAGAATGTTTTCTATATTTTAAGGGGATAAACATGTCACAGATTGCGATTCCATATCAGTTACGTGCACGTTTATCACAACTGGAACCAAGTCTGGATTTAAATTGGGAGCGAGAGCTTCGTACTGTTCTGGCAGAAGTTTCACCAGAATTAAAAGAAAGTATTGATTTTCAGATTTTAAAGCCCAAGAAAATTCTTTGGGATCGGGAAATGGATCAATACCGCTATCAGGCTCACCATTCGGTAGAACGTCTCAGCCAAAAATTTCTCAATGACCAGATGCGTTACTATGCCAGTACCTTTGGGTTGTCACTAAAAAGTTTGTAGGGTTTGAATGATAGTTTGCAAATCGCAGACTATCTGGAAAACGTCCTGGAACAAATTGATAAAATTGATGTCAATGAAAACTTTCAGATGCAGCGTGAAAAACTGGAACTGCGCCGTACTTTTTTATTGAATGCTGCAGAAATTATTCGTGGTCTTCAATTGCAGCCGGTCGAGGGCGTACGTAAGCTCACTGAACAGCAGGTCAAATGCTTCATTATTGAAGTTTTTATCAAGCAGCAATTGTTGAGTTATTGGTATAAGCCGCTATTAAAAAAACAGACGGCGGAAATGACGCATCCACTTTTCCGTTATTTCCTGATTAAAGAACAGCAGATTCGTCATTTTGATATTGTCCGTACCTCGCAATTTCTATTTATCGTTGCGCCGGTGATGGATGTGCAGCAAAACCCGTATTCGATTCGCCGTTTCCTGATTGAAGAGAAAGGTGCACTAGAAGATCAGGTTTATCTGAATATCCTGGTTCTGGACCTGCAGGATGACATGAATGAAGAAGTAGTGGAAACCCTGAAGTCGCAGATGCAGCGGATGGTGACTTTACAGAGCCAGATTCATTTGGATGTAATCGACATTGTGCATACGCTGGAACAGGTGTCCGAGCTGAAGTTATTGCCTTTACTGGTTGAGCCCATTCAAGTGGTAGAGAAAAATGCCGATGTGGTGGCACAACGCCACCTGAAGCAGTTTGAAGAAATTATGACGCGAGAATTGCTTTTGCCGATGCGGGATGCCATTCGTGATCATTTATCGCATATTGAAGAGTTTGATTATCTGTATCTGCATGTCCATAAAATATTTACAGAAATTCTGGCCTATTACCGCGATTTCAAATCCCAGCCGGGTTTTATGTTTAATCAGTACATCCAGAATTTTGAATATAAATTGCTGGCTTTTATCCGTTTACTGGAAAAGCGTAAAGGGGAAACCTTTATTCCTACCTACCGCAATGAATGGCAGGTCATGCATCAGCGTTCACAGCAGGCTGTTCTGG
Source organism: Acinetobacter sp. CIP 51.11 (assembly GCF_000369665.1). Taxonomy (GTDB): domain Bacteria; phylum Pseudomonadota; class Gammaproteobacteria; order Pseudomonadales; family Moraxellaceae; genus Acinetobacter; species Acinetobacter lwoffii_S. The sequence goes on along the minus strand of NZ_KB850129.1, from coordinate 625,522 downwards.
ATATTCAAAATACGATTTCTGAAAATGTACAGCAATACCGAGACCTGAAAAAATATATCAATACCCTGCAGCGGCAAAAAGCGGATGAAGCGAAAAAGTCCGTATTTAAAAAGTTATGGCGTAAAAATAATTTCGATGAGGCGATTGAAACTGCACTCAACCAATTGCAGCAATTAAAGCGCAGTATGTTCCTGGAAATTATCCAGGTGCCAAGAACACATGAAAACTGTAGCGTATTTCTAGAATTTGAAAGTTTGCAGCATCTACAGCAGGTTGATCGCCACTATGCTTTTCCCTCTGGAGACAATGGTCTGACCCGTTTACCTGTACTGATTCATTTGCCCGAAACCTATGATGATTTTGATGTGGAAAATTTCAATGCCTCTATGAGTCTGGACATGAATTTTTCAGCCGGCAGTAGAATTCAGCCGGATCAGGGTGGCACGCTAAATTTTGAACTTTAGATTTGTTTGAATAAACAACATTTAACAAATTTGTGCTAGGTATTGAAAAATAGTGGTCTTTAGAATTTTTGGATGCAAAATCATTCAGCTAATTACAACTATTTTTGAAATTTATAGTGAATATACGTTAAAAACTACCCGTCTCAACGAGCTTTTGATTCAAACTTGCGGCCAATTCCATTACAATTGTCGGGTTTAGAAATTTATGCTTAGATTTACAATTAATTAGAGGACGTATCTGTGAGCAAAGACACTATTGTTGCCCTCCATGCAGAACACCAAGGTCGCTGGAAAAACCGTGAAGAACTTGCGGAACGTATGATTGCCCTTGTTGGCCAGTTATATCGTGAAAAAAATATTGTAGCTACAGTTTATGGTCGCTCTTTAATTAACCGTTCTGTGATTCAGATTTTGAAAGCACACCGCCGTACTCGCGTACTCGATGTTGAACTTTCTGTAGTTGATACTTTCCCAATTCTTGAAGCATTGGTGAAAGTAGACAACATCGGTTCTGCTGAAGTTGATCTGGGTAAACTTGCTGTTGAATTTAAAGAAAAAGGCGGCGACATCGATGCATTTGTTGCAGACGCTGTTAAATCGATCGAAGGCAATGCTGCTGCTGTAGAACATAAAGATGTGGTTCTTTATGGTTTCGGTCGTATCGGTCGTATCCTGGCGCGTTTGATGATTGGTCAATCAGGTCTGGGTCGTGGTCTTAGCCTGAAAGCAATCGTTGTTCGTAAATCATCGGATGGTGATTTGGAAAAACGTGCATCTTTATTGCGTCGTGACTCTATTCATGGTCCATTTGCAGGCACAATTTCTGTAGATGAAGAAAACGAGGCAATCATTGCCAACGGTAACTTTATCAAAGTGATTTATGCATCGAATCCTTCTGAAGTAGACTACACTGCATACGGTATCAACAATGCACTTGTGATCGACAACACAGGTAAATGGCGTGATGCTGAAGGTCTTGCTCAACATCTTAAATGCCCGGGCGCTGCTCGTGTGATTCTGACTGCACCTGGTAAAGGTGACATGAAGAACGTAGTTTACGGTGTAAACCAAGCGGATATCCTTGATGAAGATACGATCATCTCTGCTGCAAGCTGTACGACTAACGCGATTACACCTACACTGAAAGTATTGCATGACAAATACACAGTGTTAAATGGTCATGTTGAAACAGTTCACTCGTTCACGAACGACCAGAACTTGATCGATAACTACCATAAAGCAGACCGTCGTGGTCGTGCTGCAACATTGAACATGGTCATTACTGAAACTGGTGCAGCGAAAGCAGTAGCGAAAGCGCTTCCAGCTCTTCAAGGTAAATTGACAGGTAACTCTGTACGTGTACCTACTCCAAACGTATCTCTTGCGATTCTTAACCTGACTTTAGGTCAAGACGTTGATCGTGATGAAGTGAATGAATACATTCGTCAGATTTCAATCGGTTCTAGCCTGCAAGGTCAAATCGGTTATACCAACTCGACTGAAGTGGTATCTTCTGACTTTATCGGTTCACGCACTGCAGGTGTATTCGACGCGCAGGCAACGATCACTTCAGGCAACCGTTTAACTGCTTATGTTTGGTATGATAACGAAGTGGGTTATAGCTGCCAGGTATTGCGTATTGCTGAACAAATGGGCGGTGTAAGCTATCCAAAAGTTCCTGCTGAAACTAATGCATAATTAGTATTTAGCAAAAAAAGAGTCTCATTTGAGGCTCTTTTTTTATGATTTTTTATTTTTAAAATTTTTTTTCTAGTCCAATAAGAATTCAGAAATCTGCTTGCTGGCGAAATATTAATCTGATAACTTACAAAGAGTAAGTATATTAAAATGAGTAAGTAATAAAAATATTGTGAGAATGTTATGACAAATTATGCAATCAGCCCATTATTAGGTCAGGTTTTATCAACTGAATGTCCATCACGTGAAATATTGGAACACCTTGCCAATAAATGGTCGGTCTTGGTTTTGCGTTGCTTGAGTGAGGGGGTGCATCGTTTCAGTGAACTGAAACAAAGGATTGAAGGGGTAAGTGAAAAGATGTTGTCCCAGACTTTAAAAATGCTAGAGCAGGATGGTTTTATTTTGAGAACGGTTTATCCGGTGGTACCGCCAAAAGTGGAATATCAATTGACGATTACCGGTTCACAAGCGGCTGAAAAAATCATATATTTAATTGGCTGGATTGAAAAAAGTCTGCCAGATATTTTAGAGCATAAACAAAGTGTTATTAAATAGTTATCGTTAAATGGTAGCAAGGAAGTTTGCATAAAAATAGAAAATTTGGACTTATCTTGGTTTATATAAAATACAGATTTTAAAAGGTATCCGCATCAGAATATTTTCTTGTGAATACGATTTTTGAAAATTTACTCCTCTATAAATTATTTTAAAAATCATCAAGAAGTTCACAAAAAAAATTTCCAGAATAGGGGGTAGTACTAGGGGGAAAAACGTTTCACTTCCTACTATTTATTTTCCATCTTTTAAACATTCTTTTTCCAAATCTATGTCTTGAATAGATCAAATAGGCTCGGTGAGAAAACGACTAACTAAGATTTATGGAATTGCTGCATAATTCTATTCGAGAAATTCTTTAAAATATGGCAGAATATGGGGTTTTAAAGTTTTTAGAGGATTGGCAATATGCGCTTTGTTGATGAAGCAGTCATTACCGTAGAGGCTGGCGACGGTGGCAATGGCGTAGCCAGTTTTCGCCGTGAAAAATTCGTGCCATTTGGTGGTCCAGATGGTGGTGATGGTGGTCGTGGCGGCAGCATTTATATTCAGGCTGACGACGACACCAGTACGCTAGTTGATTATCGTTATACACGTAAATATCGTGCAGAACGAGCAAAAAATGGCCGTGGGGCGAACTGTGCTGGTCGTGGCGGTGAAGATACCGTATTAAAAGTTCCGGTAGGAACAACAATTGTAGATGTAGAGTCTGGTGACATTATTGGCGACTTGATCGAAGACGGTCAACGCGTGAAAGTTGCAGCAGGCGGTGATGGTGGTTTAGGTAATACCCACTTTAAATCATCGACCAATCGTTCACCACGTAAATGTACGCATGGTCAAAAAGGTGAATTCCGTGAAATCCGTCTAGAGCTTAAAGTTCTGGCAGATGTCGGCTTACTAGGTATGCCAAATGCGGGTAAATCAACCTTCATTCGTGCAGTCTCGGCAGCAAAACCAAAAGTTGCAGATTATCCATTTACCACCATGGTGCCAAACCTGGGTGTGGTCGATGCCGATAGTCACCGTTCATTCGTGATGGCGGATATTCCGGGCCTGATCGAAGGCGCATCTGAAGGTGCAGGTCTTGGGATTCGCTTCCTGAAGCACTTGGCGCGTACCCGTATCTTGTTACACATCGTTGACGTACAGCCGATTGATGGCTCAGATCCAGCACATAATGCTAAAGCAATTATGAAAGAGTTAGAAAATTTCTCCCCAACGCTTTCAAAACTGCCGATTGTATTGGTGCTGAACAAAGTCGATCAGTTGGCTGAAGAAACACGTGAAGAATGGTGCACCCATATTCTTGAAGAATTGCAGTGGGAAGGCCCAGTTTTTGAGACTTCTGGCTTAACGGCTGAAGGCACCAAAGACGTAGTTTACTACCTGATGGATCAGATCGAAGAGCAACGTGAACGCGAAGCTGAAGATCAAGAATATGCAGCAGAAATGAAAGCATTCCGTGATCAGCTTGAAGCTGAAACACGTGAACAAACCATCGCTGCAAAAGAAGCGTATCGTGAGATGCGTCGTCAGCAACGTCTTGCCGGTATTCTGGGTGATGACGAAGATGATGAAGATGGCGATGATGATAGTGATGTGGAAGTGTACTACGTACGCTAATCTCTGAGAGAAGAGTCTGAGGACAAGATGATAGAAGTGGTAGATGGGCAACGTCAGCTCAAGGGTTGTAAACGAATCGTTGTTAAAATCGGATCATCTTTACTCACAGCAAACGGACAAGGTTTAGATTTAGATGCTATCTCGCATTGGGCGGGACAAATCGCAGATCTACACAATGCAGGATACGAGATTATTCTGGTGTCTTCCGGTGCTGTGGCTGAAGGTATGGTTCGAATGAAACTTGAGAATCGACCCACCGATCTACCCAGTCTTCAGGCTTGTGCTGCCATCGGTCAGATGGGCCTGATTCATACTTGGTCAAGCGTACTTGAGAAGCATCAGATTCGAACTGCGCAAGTATTGTTAACCCATGATGATCTGGCAGATCGTCGTCGCTACCTCAACTCATGTGATGCCTTGCAGAACCTGATTGATTGGCGCGTGATTCCGGTGATCAATGAAAATGACACGGTTTCAACTGACGAAATTCGCTTTGGTGACAACGACACGCTTGCGGCCATGGTCGCAGGTCAGGTTCATGCAGACCTTCTGATTATCTTAACGGATCAGGAAGGGATGTTTGACTCAGACCCACGGTCTAATCCAGATGCCAAACTGTTCCATACCGTACGTGCGATGGATGAAAGTCTGTTTGATATGGCCGGTGGAGGCGGTAAATTTGGTCGTGGTGGCATGCTGACCAAAGTTCGTGCTGCACGTCTGGCTGCAAAGTCGGGCTGTCCGACCTTAATTGCAAGTGGTGATAGTGATGGTGTTCTATCACGTCTAATGTCTGGCGAATTGTTAGGTACCTTATTTGTGACTGATAAAGACCGGATGACAGCGCATCAGCAATGGTTGGCTGCTCACTTGCAAACCGCAGGTCGTTTAGTGATTGATGATGGCGCAGTGAAAGCCATTAAAGACAATCATCGCAGCTTATTGCCTGTAGGGGTGAAAGCGGTTGAGGGTCATTTCGAACGCGGTGATGTGGTGGAATGTGTCGATACACAAGGTCACCGTATTGCAGTTGGTCGTGTCAACTTTAGTTCTCGTTCAGCAGATATCGTTCGTGGTCTGGCATCAGATAAAGTGCATCAGGTGTTAGGTGAAGCTCGTTCACTAGAAATGATTCATCGCAATCATATGGCGATTTACTAAATTATTCAGATTCAAGTTTAGAGATTCAAAAAATCCCGCTTTCGAGCGGGTTTTTTATGACATTTTAATTAGATTTATTTGATCCAGCCCATTCGAATTAAAGGCGAAAATAACCAATAATGAATACCCAAAATAAAGTTTATGATTTGATTCTCATATTTCCACCACAGCGGCAAGCCAGCTAAATTTACTATTATTGCCATCAGGAATGCACCCAGCATATCAATCGGAAAATGCACACCGACATAAACACGCGACCATGCCACCAGCCAAGCTGTCCAGATTAGAATTCGTCCCAAGTCTCGCTGCGGTGAAAAATAATAGGCGAAGGCAATCCCACTAAAAATACTCATATGGTTGCTGGGAAAAGAACCAGTCGGTGCATGTTCAATCAGAGTGCGACCAACATCCATCACAAACGGGCGTGGGGTATTGAGTACCGCAGACAATACTTCACTCATCAATAATGTAATAGCTGTAAAGATGAAGGCTTTAATAATCCCTGTTTTTACTTCGTAACTACCACGGAACCAGGCAATAGCAAAAATCAGCAAAAAAAGATAAACCAGGTCATGCGCAATCAGGGAGGCATAGTTGATCATCCAGATTGAGGCTTGGTCGGGTACATTTAAGATATGAAACAGCTGAAGGTTCAGTTGGTCAAGGGACATGAGCAGAGAGGACTGGAACAAATGTCCGTTACTCTAAACCGGTCAAGCCTCAATTCCTACCTGAGTTTGTATGAATTTGTAGTCTTGCTTTTTAAAGAATATTCACATGATAAAAAACCACTCAAAAGAGTGGTTCTTAAAAGTCCGAATAATATAATGAAGTCTTATTTAAACTGAATCGCCCCATTCGCGCTGACCGTCATTTGCGATTCGCCCGCCGCAACTTCCTGCTCAGGAACCGCCATATCAGCAGATACAGATTTCATCATGGCCATACGCGGTACTGGCTGTAGTGTATAATTGTTAGTATTCAGGTTTAAGTTCACCAGTTGATAACTCGGTTTGTTCCAGGTCTGAGTGAGTGCCTGTGCGCGTTGCTGGAAGTTTTTGGTGGCTTCAATCATCAGCTCGCTTTCAACTTTTTTACGCTTTTCGTCAGATACCTTGAAATTAATTGACTGGGTCTGGAAGTGCTGTTGTAATTCAGCAATCAATTGAGATGTCGCTTTAAAATCTTTTGATTCCAGACGAATCTGGGCACGACCACGCCATTCTTTTAATTTGCGGTTGTCATTGTCATAAATAGGGTAAGTACTTTGTGCCCCAGTCTCGATTTTCACAGTAGGATATTTGCGTGCTGTGGCGATCGCCTGATTCATCAGCTGGTTAATTTGAGTGGCCAGTTCAGCTGGTTGTTTGTTGGATTTTTCAATATAAAGCACAGCATGCATTTCATCATTTGAGATTTCACGGCTAGCCTCTGCTGAAAGATTAACAACATTATAATTCAGAGATTCAGCAGGAGCTGCAAATGCGCCTGTGGCGAGGGTGCTGGCAAGGATCAAACTGGTAAGTGCTAAGAGACGCATGAAATTGTCCTGTTTTTCTTAAAATTGGCCATCTAAGCCGTTGTTAAAATATTAAATCTCAATTGTGATCTTTTTACGAAATATTTGTCGTAAGAGTGTTAAATTTTCTTTAATTTTATCTCATTATTTAATTTATATTTATTTTTAATAATTAAATACTTAATGAATAATTTTGAGACTGATTACCTGAATGCCGCCTGCGCTACAAAAAACCATAAAAGAACACGCTTTTCTTTCTGCTGTCACACTGTAAGATGATGATTTAGGGGATGGATTAGCATGATGTTTTTTTTCGATAAAGATTAGGACAAAATGTGACTGAAAGTTGTTTATTTTCCTGAAAAATTCGGTATCATCCGCCTCCTAGTTATTCGAATACAAAACTGCTAGCTAGAACCTTTTATAAAGCGCCGAGTCAAAGGACCAAACGTCACCAGACTTATTTCTTTCACCCATATCAGAGATGGTAATTCGATATGAGCGTTACTTCTGTAAACCCTGCCACCAATTCCACAAACGAATACTACTTGACTCGCCAAAGTCAGATGGAATCGAATGTGCGTAGTTATCCACGTAAATTACCGTTAGCGATAGCGAAAGCACAAGGTTGCTGGGTTACCGATGTTGAAGGTACTGAGTACCTTGATTGTTTAGCTGGGGCAGGGACGTTGGCTTTAGGCCATAATCATCCTGCAGTCATTCAAAGTATCCAGGATACGATTGCAAGCGGTTTACCATTGCATACGCTGGATCTTACTACTCCTTTAAAAGATGCTTTTACTGAAGCACTTCTTTCTTATCTTCCAGGTGGCCAAGAAGAGTACTGCTTGCAGTTCTGTGGTCCATCCGGTGCAGATGCAACCGAAGCTGCGATTAAACTGGCGAAAACCTTTACCGGTCGTAGCTCAGTGATCAGCTTCTCTGGCGGCTACCACGGTATGACTCATGGTGCATTGGCAATGACAGGTAACCTGTCTGCGAAAAATGCAGTGAACGGCTTGATGCCGGGTGTACAGTTTATGCCGTATCCGCATGAATACCGTTGCCCATTGGGTCTTGGCGGTGAAGCGGGTGTTGATGCCCTGACTTACTACTTTGAAAACTTCATTGAAGATGTAGAAAGTGGTGTGACCAAACCTGCAGCTGTGATTCTTGAAGCGATTCAGGGTGAAGGTGGTGTGGTAACTGCACCAGTAAAATGGTTGCAAAAAATCCGTGAAGTGACTGAAAAACACAACATCGTGTTGATTCTTGATGAAGTTCAGGCTGGTTTCGCACGTTCAGGCAAAATGTTTGCATTCGAACACGCAGGTATCGAACCTGATGTTGTAGTGATGTCTAAAGCCGTAGGTGGTAGCTTGCCGCTTGCAGTCTTAGGTATTAAACGCAAGTTCGATGCATGGCAACCTGCTGGTCATACCGGTACTTTCCGTGGTAACCAATTGGCGATGGGTACAGGTCTTGCAACGATCAATACCATTAAAGAACAGAACCTGGCGCAAAATGCACAAGAGCGTGGTGATTTCCTGCAAGCTGAATTGAAAAAACTGGCTGCTGAATTCCCATGTATCGGTAACGTGCGTGGCCGTGGTCTGATGATCGGCGTTGAAATCGTAGATGAGCGCAAAGATGCGGATCATATGGGTTCTTTACCTGCTGATGGTCAGTTGGCTGCAGCGATCCAAACCGCTTGTTTCAACAATAAATTATTGCTTGAGAAAGGTGGTCGTAACGGTACAGTGATTCGTTTACTTTGTCCGTTGATCATTACTCAAGACGAATGTGTTGAAGTGATTGCTCGTTTCAAAAAATCGGTTGCTGAAGCACTAGTTGCAGTTCGAGGCGCATAATTCATGGTAGATTTCGCAGAACATCGTAAAGCGTTACTCTGCAATGATGCTGCATCCATTGCTGACTATCAGGCTGGCATGGACCAAGCGACCAAAGCGGTTGCAGCATGGTTGCAAAACGACAAAATGTACACTGGCGGTAGCATTAAAGAGCTACGCAGTGCGATCGCATTTCATCCTTCAAAAGAAGGTTTGGGTGTAGAAAAATCTCTTGAGCGTATGGTTGAGCTTTTTCTTAATAAAAGTTTGAAAGTTCATCATCCGCACTCACTTGCGCATCTTCACTGTCCAACGATGGTAACTAGCCAGATCGCGGAAGTGCTGATTAACGCAACCAACCAGTCAATGGACTCATGGGATCAAAGCCCGGCCGGTTCGTTGATGGAAGTTCAGCTGATTGACTGGTTACGTCAAAAAGTGGGCTATGGTGCAGGTCAGGCCGGTGTATTCACTTCTGGTGGTACACAGTCTAACTTGATGGGCGTATTGCTGGCGCGTGATGCTTGCATCGCGAAAAACTGGAAAGACGAAAACGGTAATCCGTGGTCGGTTCAGCGCGATGGTATTCCTGCGGATGCGATGCGTAATGTCAAAGTCATCTGTTCTGAAAATGCACATTTCTCTGTGCAAAAGAACATGGCGATGATGGGCATGGGCTTCCAGTCAGTGGTCACTGTTCCTGTGAATGAAAATGCACAGATGGACGTAGATGCACTGGAAAAAACCATGGCGCATCTTCAGTCTGAAGGCAAGATCGTGGCATGTGTGGTGGCAACAGCGGGTACAACGGATGCTGGTGCGATTGATCCATTGAAAGCAATTCGTGAAATCACCAATAAATATGGCGCGTGGATGCACATCGATGCGGCATGGGGTGGTGCACTGATTCTATCCAATGACTATCGTTCTATGCTGGACGGGATTGAGCTGTCGGATTCGATCACGCTTGATTTCCATAAGCATTATTTCCAAACCATTTCTTGTGGCGCGTTCCTGCTGAAAGATGAAGCGAATTACCGTTTCATGCATTATGAAGCAGAGTATCTGAACTCCGCTTATGATGAAGAGCATGGCGTTCCTAACCTGGTATCGAAGTCACTGCAAACGACACGTCGTTTTGATGCATTGAAATTGTGGATGACAGTTGAAGCACTGGGCGAAGAGCTTTATGGTTCGATGATCGATCATGGCGTGAAATTAACCCGTGATGTGGCAGACTACATTAAAGCGACTGATGGTCTGGAGCTTCTGCTTGAGCCTCAATTCGCGTCTGTCTTGTTCCGTGTGGTTCCAGCGGGATATCCGGTTGAATTACTCGATACGCTCAATCAAAACGTAGCAGACGAACTGTTTGCGCGTGGTGAAGCGAACATTGGTGTGACGAAAGTCGGTCAGGTTCAGTCTCTGAAAATGACTACTTTAAGCCCGGTTGCAACGCTTGATAACGTGAAGAACTTGCTGGCATTAGTGCTTGCAGAAGCGGATCGTATCAAAGATTCAATCGCTGACGGTACTTATACGCCACCCATTGCATAAGTGATGGTGGTGTGAAAAAAAGGAGATCGAAATGATCTCCTTTTTTGTGCGCTTAAAAATAAAAAAAGGTCCTTTCCCAGATCGAAATTCCTCACAAAAACACGGAAGGTCTGAATCCCGTTTGGCCTGTTATTTATTTGTCATAGGCTTATGTAAAACTGGGGAGCAGGATTTATCCTGAGTTCAGGTTTATAAAAATTGTTACATGTCATTGGTCTAAAATTTTTTATTGAAGTGAATGACATAAAGAACTTGATCATTGAAATCCATAAAAATTTAATCAAGAAAAAGCCGCTAGATTAAAAATCACTAAATCGTAATAAAGCTGTAACTTATCTGTCATATTCTAAAATCAAAATGCAGGTATCGAAAGAAGTACAAAACTGAATAAAAAGTGGTGTACTCCAAATTTGCATAAATGAGAGAGATACTAGAATGCGCTTTACAAATATAGCTTTAGCATTAGCAGTAACCGGGGCAACTGCTGTAACGACTGCGCACGCAGCTCGTGACACCGTTCAAATTGCAGGTTCTTCAACTGTACTTCCATATGCCAGTATCGTGGCAGAAGAATTCGGTAATACTTTTCCACAGTTTAAAACACCAGTTGTCGGTTCTGGCGGTTCTTCAGGTGGTTTAAAGCAGTTCTGTAATGGCGTGGGTGATAACACGATTGATATCGCAAACTCTTCTCGTCAAATCAAGAGTACAGAGCTGGCAGAATGTAAAAAGAATGGCGTTAACCAAGTCCTAGAAATCAAAATTGGTTATGACGGTATTGTGTTTGCATCGAATGCAAACAAAGCGGCTTATAAACTGCGTCCACAACATGTCTTCGCTGCACTTGCTGCACAACTTCCATCAAATGGAAAAATGGTCGCTAACCCGTACACGCGTTGGAACCAAATTGACAAAGCACTTCCGAATGAACCTATCACCCTGGTAATTCCTGCGTCGAATCATGGTACGCGCGAAGTCTTCCAGGAGAAAATGGTGGATGCAGGTTGTGAAACGTATGCTGCAATTAAGTCTCTAGACAAAGATGCTAAGAAAAAAGCTTGTACAACATTCCGTAAAGATGGCCGTGTGGTTGAGATTGCCGGTGACTATACCGAAACATTGGCACGTTTAAAAACTTCTCCAAGTGCGGTAGGTGTGTTTGGCCTAGGTTTCTATGACCAGAACCGTGACCGTCTACGTGTTGCTACGGTGAACAATGTAGCGCCTTCTGAAAAGACCATCTTGAATGGTGCTTATCCGGTATCACGTCCATTGTTCTTCTATGTGAAAGGCGAGCACTTGAAATCGATCAAAGGCTTACCGCAGTTCACAGAATACTTCCTGAACAAGAAAGTATCTGGCAAAGGCTCTAAGCTGGAAAAAGCAGGTCTGATTTCAATGTCTGATAAAGAACGTGCGGCAGTCCTGGCAAATTTCAAGGCTGGTAAAGCGGTTGTTGTAAAGTAATAAATGATTTTGAAAACGCTGGTGGTAGGGTCAACCTACCATCGGCTTTTTGCGATAAACAAGTTTTTTCAAACCATGAAAATTGAAAAAACAGTGGAGAATACATGAATCTGCTACTTATAGGTGTGTTATTGGCCATCATGGCCATAGCCTATCAAATCGGATTAAGTAAAAGCCGTAGCTTAGCAGGTAAGGGAAGCAATTCTGCAAACTTACACTCGCGTCCCGGATATTATGGTGCCCTGGTTGCACTATGGTGTGGTATCCCTGCGTTTTTAATTTTGATTGTTTGGAACATGGTGGAACCCACTTTTCTGGAGCAGGTCGTACTCAACCATTTGCCAGAAAATGTTTCTGCTAGTCTGGATCCGGCAAGTCTGAGTGTTGTGATTGATCGAGTTCAGGCACTTGCCTCAGGTTTCGGGGTCAGTGATACACCTGCAGCCTATGAAGTTGCAGCAGCAGAACAGTTGGCTAAATTCTCGACCATTGGTACCTTTGCCAAATTGGCAGTCGTGATTTCGGCTGCGCTGGCCGGTCTGGTCTGGGCCAAGAAACATATTAGCCAGGAATTCCGTGCACGTAACCAAGTCGAAAAAATGATTAATATCGGCCTGGCATTGTGTTCAGGTGTGGCGATTCTGACCACTCTCGGGATTGTGATGTCGATGTTTGGCGAGGCAATGCGTTTCTTCAGCTTCGTCAGCCCACTGGATTTCTTCTTTGGTACCCAATGGAACCCGGGATTTAGTACCTCTGGCAGTGCTGAAGGCAGTTATGGTTTATTGCCACTGTTATGGGGCACGCTCATGGTCAGCGGGATCGCACTTTTAGTTGCAGTTCCGGTTGGCCTGATGATTGCGATCTATCTGGCAGAATACGCTTCACCGCGATTCCGCTCTTGGGCAAAACCTACAATTGAAGTGTTGGCGGGTATTCCTACGATTGTCTATGGTGTCTTTGCCTTGATGATCATCGGTCCATTCCTGAAAAGCATGGGTGCCCTGGTCGGACTCGAAATTAATGCGACCAGTGCGCTGACTGCCGGTCTGGTGATGGGCATCATGATCATTCCATTTGTATCTTCTCTGTCAGACGACATCATCACTCAGGTGCCGCGTGCCTTACGTGATGGTTCTTTGGGCTTGGGCGCGACCAAATCTGAAACGATCCGTCAGGTGGTTTTACCCGCGGCTCTACCGGGTATTATCGGTGCGTTCCTGTTGGCGGCGTCACGTGCAATTGGTGAAACCATGATCGTGGTTCTTGCAGCCGGGAACAGCCCGCAGTTGCATGCCAATCCGCTTGAAGCAGTATCCACGGTCACGATTACCATCGTGAATCAGCTAACTGGCGATACTGATTTTGCTAGTCCACAAGCACTGGTGGCCTTTGCACTAGGACTGACGCTATTCGTCATTACCTTAGGTTTGAACATTGTTGCACTGATCATCGTGCGTAAATATCGTGAGCAATACGACTAATGAGTACTTCAAATATAACGCCTGTGGATCAGCGTATTGATCCATCCATCGCCGCCGAGCTGCGTGAAAAGCGTAAGAAGACCATTCAAAGCTCTTTGGCACGACGTCATCGTAAAGAAAAAACCTTTCGTTTATTTGGTTTCTCTGCGGTACTGGCAGGTCTGTTCTTTGTGGTATTGCTGTTCGGGAGTATTTTATCCAAAGGTTTGCCTGCATTCTGGCAAAGCAGCATGAGTTTGCCGATTCATTTCGATCCAGCCATTGTGGATATTGGTCCAAAACCGAAGCCAGCTGCAGGAGAATCTCCAGCGCAGTTTGAAGATCGCTTTATCGCGTGGCAGACCGAAGTCGGAATGGTGGATTGGGATGCGCTGATTATCAATGGCATGATTGCCAAAGACAGCAAGCTGGAAAGCCAGCGTGATGAACTGGGTTCTTTATATACCAGTTCTGAGGCGTACCGCTTGCGAGACATGGTCATGAATGATCCAAGTCTGGTCGGTCAAAGCAAGGAAGTGAAAATTCTAGCGGATGCCAATGTCGATGTCTGGCTAGCGGGAAATATTGACCGTGATCTTCCTGATGAACAGCAGCAGCTCAGTCCTGAAGTACGTCAGGTGGCGGACGAGATGAAAGCCGCTGGTGTGATTGAAAATAGTTTCAATACCAATATTTTCACCAGTCCTGATTCACGCAGCTCACCAGCAACTTCTGGCTTGGCAGGTGCCTTCATGGGCTCACTGTTCATGATGATGATCGTGATCTTTATCTCGATTCCAATCGGGGTGGCCTCTGCGATCTATCTGGAAGAGTTTGCACCAAAAAACTGGATTACTGATGTGGTCGAAGTCAATATCAATAACCTGGCAGCCGTACCATCGATTGTCTTCGGTCTATTGGGTGCAGCGATCTTCATTGGCTGGATGCATTTGCCACTCTCAGCACCATTGGTGGGTGGTCTGGTGCTGAGTCTGATGACCTTACCGACTGTGATCATCACCACACGCGCATCACTTAAAGCGGTTCCACCTTCGATTCGTCAGGCAGCTTTAGGACTCGGTGCTTCCCGCATCCAGACAGTATTTCATCACGTCTTGCCTTTGGCTTTACCGGGTATTTTGACAGGCGCAATTATCGGGGTTGCACAAGCTTTAGGTGAAACCGCACCATTGTTATTAATCGGGATGAGTGCTTTTGTTGCCAGCGTTCCAGCCACTCCATTTGATCAGTCAACGGCTTTACCGGTGCAGATTTTCTTATGGCAAGGCAATGAATTGCGTAACTTCTTTGAAGGGCGTACTGCAGCAGCAATTATTGTACTTCTGGCCATGATGATCAGCTTAAACAGTCTGGCCATCTGGTTACGTAAGAAATTTGAAGTCCGTTGGTAATAGGGGCAGAATCATGAACACAACTGTTATTCAAAATTCCTTAAAAAAGGATCAAATCGTGAATCCACAACAGACACAATTCACCTCGGATGAGGCGACTCAAAAGCCGGCAACTCCGTTTGTTTCCCAGTTCGATACGCAAAGCAGCAAAAAAGATGCGAAGTCGACGAATGTGAAACTTAGTACTTCTGATGTGCATGTGTACTATGGTGAAGCGGAAGCAATTAAAGGCATTGACCTGAACATTTATGAAAATGAAGTGATTGCTTTTATTGGGCCATCAGGCTGTGGTAAATCGACTTTTCTGCGTACCTTAAACCGCATGAACGATACCATTGATAGCTGCCGTGTAACCGGTAAAGTGATGCTGGACAATCAGGATATTTATGATCCAAACCTGGATGTGGTCTTGCTACGTGCACAGGTTGGTATGGTTTTCCAGAAGCCAAACCCATTTCCGAAATCAATCTTCGATAATGTCTCCTATGGCCCAAAACTGCATGGTTTGGCGCGTGACAAGTACGATCTTGAAGAAATTGTCGAAGGCAGCTTGCGTAAAGCCGGTCTGTGGGAAGAAGTGAAAGATCGTTTGAATCAACCAGGAACAGGTTTGTCAGGTGGTCAGCAGCAACGTCTGTGTATCGCGCGTACCATTGCAGTCAGTCCGGAAGTGATCCTGATGGATGAACCGTGTTCGGCACTTGATCCCATTGCAACCGCCAAAGTGGAAGAGCTGATTTCTGAGCTATCTACGCAATATACCATCGCGATTGTAACTCACTCCATGCAACAGGCAGCACGTGTATCGGATCGTACTGCATACTTCCATTTGGGTGATTTAATTGAAGTGAACTCGACCGAGAAAGTCTTTACCCAGCCAGATCATCAGTTGACTGAAGCCTATATTACCGGGCGTTTCGGTTAATCCGATATCTAGAATAAGAGCCGCAAGGCTCTTTTTTTTATAGGTGAAATAGATGGTGATAATCGTAATAATTCTCGAAATAAAGTTGAAAAAAACCGAAATTGACCTAATCTAAAGGAATAAATCCGAATTAAATAGAGAATAGATTTTTTATGTTATTTCATACTCCGAAACTGTCCGCTGAAATCCGTATTAGTCATCTCAATGCGCGTATCAATGAACAACGAAAAAAAATAGCGCAAACTACTGGCTCTAAACTGGAACTTTTACAGTTATCGCAACAACTGTCAAAAGAAGCGCGTGCGCGTAAGAAAACCAATCAAAAAATCTATGTACTCGATTTTAAAGGTGATATGGCTGCTTCTGCAGTAGAAGGCTTGCGTGAAGAAATCACCTTGATTCTGGCCACCGCCAAAGCAGGTCGTGACCGTGTGGTGGCGCGTCTGGAAAGTCCGGGTGGCATGGTCCATGGTTATGGACTTGCAGCAGCTCAACTGGTGCGGTTACGTGAGGCAGGTTTTCATTTGACCATCTGTGTCGATAAAGTGGCAGCCAGTGGCGGTTATATGATGGCGTGTATCGCCAATGAAATTATTTCTGCACCATTCGCGATTGTCGGCTCAATTGGTGTAGTTGCTCAAGTCCCCAATTTTAACCGTTTGCTAAAAGACAATAAAATCGACTTTGAGCTTTATACTGCTGGTCAGTACAAACGTACTGTGACCATGTTTGGTGAAAATACCGAAGAAGGTAAGGCCAAGTTTGAAGAAGAATTACAGCAAACACATGCTTTATTCAAACATTTCGTTGAGAAGTATCGCCCACAGCTGAATATTGAAAAAGTGGCAACCGGTGAGCATTGGTATGGCCGGGATGCGCTGGATCAAAATCTGGTGGATAAACTGCAAACCTCAGATGAATACCTGCTCAACTTGTTGCCCCAACATGATATCTATTCCATCCAGACCCGCAAGAAACCAACTTTGGGTGAAAAACTGGGCCTGCAAGCAGCGCAAATTGCTGATTCACTGGTACCCACTGTCATGAATAAAGTCATGGAAAGCTTAAGTAAAGCCAATGCAAACTTGGTACAAATGCGTGATCCAAAACTGTAATTCAATTAATCTTGAATGAATTTTAAAGCTCACTTCGATGGGCTTTTTTATTTTTTGAAATCATATTGTTATGATATAAGTGGAGTACTCTGATTGAGTCTAGGCTCATATGCTCACGTTTATTTTGTTGCTTGGGTTTTTTAGTATCGTATTTATTCCGATGTTATGTATGCTTTATTCTGAAGCAAAATTAACTCAGGATGATTCTAAGAAGGTTTTGTTTTGGCTGAGTTTTCTACCCGGCGTTTGTATCTTTCTGCTGTATAGCTTTCTAAAGCCCAATGATCCACCTGTTATTCCATCGAAGGAATGTGGTGTTGTGCAGTTTTATCAGATGCATAAAGTTCGAGGTGGTAATGAATTTGAACGTGTGAGTATTCGCTTTGATGGCGCTCAATATAGTCGGCATTTATTTTTCGATAAGCATCTGGATAAAATTCCTCAAGGCCAAAAGGCCTGTTTTGAATATCTAGATAAGTTCAAATATCCACATTTGTCAGAATCTAAGTTTGTTCAATGGATTGAACCGAATGAAATGTAAACCATCATTGAAACTAATCAGATAATATAAAGCATATTTCATTGTTAGAGCAGAAACATGGCTATAGCTGAAGCATTTCTTGCGACGCAAAATTGTTATTTTAATTATGAATTTGAAGAACTTTATTTAGAGGATGATTTTCCTGAGGAGTTATCTGTGTCACTGCGTGGCATGATGTTCCGTCATGAGATTCAATATCCTGATGCAACCTATTTCATTTATTACAGTGAGATGTTGACGGGGAATGAACTGCAAAAAATGAAAGATGATTGGATGCGATATTGCCCACATTCATAATTGAAAAATATGAATGTAATTAAATGCGTGATCCAAAACTTTAATTCAGCTATTAGATTGTGATTTTAAAAGCTCACTTCGATGAGCTTTTTTGATTTTTCGGTATCAATTGCAGCCCGCCTGTTATCGCCGCGCCAATCGTAGCAAGCAAGATGTCTTTGTGTGCATCCCACATATCACCTTGTTGTCCATTATAGTTTTCCGCTTCCTCAGGAGATAAACCAATGGCAATCAGCCATTCCAGCCATTCATAGAGCATGCTGCTGGCCACCACAAACTGAATCACCAGTAGGAAAATGACCACGGGTTTTTGCTGCGGCAACCAGACCTGAAACAGGCGATGGAAAACTGGATAAAGTAATAATCCGTAGGCCAGATGGACAAATCGGTCGAACATATTGCGTGACCAGTGCATGGCTTCATTCAGATTAAAGCCAAAAATCTGTTCGATCCACTGGTTATAAGGCACATAAGAATACAGATAGTGCGCAGCAATCACATGAACAATCAGAAAAAGAATATATAAATTAAAATTTAAAAAATTCAGCCCGATTTTATACAGGCAGATGAGCAGCATGATGATCATGAAAACTGTGCCTGCTTGATGCAAGAGATAAGCTTCCAGTTCTAAAGGACGAATACTGGCAAGCAAACTTGCCAGAATTAAAATGCCCAGGCTCGCGTAATGTTTGGCAGAAAGTCGATGTTCAATCATGTCGTTATTATGAAATATCTTTTTTAAAATAAAATACATTATAAATAAAAAGGCGAAGCCTGAGCTTCGCCTTTTCGTCTTATTGCAAATTAGATTTTTGCAATCAGCTCAGCTACCTGTTTAGCTTGATCAGCAGCATTACCTGTATATGATGCAGGTGTCATTTCCGCTAAACGCGCACGGTCAGCAGCAGGAACAGCTTCTAACTCGTTACCGTTTACGAAATCTACCATCATGTCGCGAGTCATGGCTTGACCACGAGTCAGGGCTTTTAGTTTTTCGTATGGTTTTTCAACGTTGTAACGACGCATTACAGTTTGAATTGGTTCAGCCAATACTTCTTGGGCATTATCCAAATCTTCATTGATACGCGCAGCATTCAATTCCAGTTTACCAATACCTTTAGAGCAAGCTTCAAAAGCAATTAAGCTTTGCGCAAAACCAACACCCATGTTACGAAGCACCGTAGAGTCAGTCAGGTCACGCTGCCAGCGAGAAATAGGCAGTTTTTCGCCAAGGTGTGCAAGTACAGCATTGGCAATACCCAAGTTACCTTCAGAGTTTTCAAAGTCGATCGGGTTAACTTTGTGCGGCATGGTTGAAGAACCGACTTCGCCTTCTTTCAGTTTTTGCTTGAAGAAACCAAGAGAGATATAACCCCAAACATCACGGTTAAAATCAATCAGAATAGTGTTGAAACGACGCAGCGCATCAAACAGTTCAGCCATATAGTCATGTGGCTCGATTTGAGTGGTGTACGGGTTGAAGTCTAGACCCAAAGACTCTACAAATGCTTGTGAGTGCGCAGGCCAGTTGATGTCTGGGTAAGCAGAGTAGTGCGCATTGTAGTTACCTACTGCACCATTGATTTTGCCCAGTAGCTCAACATTTTTGAACTGTTTGATTTGGCGTGCGAGGCGGTAAGCCACGTTCGCCATTTCTTTACCCAAAGTTGTCGGGCTTGCAGTTTGACCATGAGTACGAGACAACATTGGCTGGTCTGCATGCTTTTCAGAAAGCGCAACGATTGAATCGATGATTTGCTGCATAGATGCAACCAGTACATCACGACCGCTTTTCAGCATCAAGGCATGTGACAGGTTGTTAATATCTTCAGACGTACATGCAAAGTGAATGAATTCACCGGCATTTTTAAGTTCTTCGATACCAGCGATTTTTTCTTTCAGGAAATACTCAACCGCTTTAACGTCGTGGTTAGTGGTGCGTTCGATCTCTTTGATGCGATTGGCATCATCTTCAGAAAAATCGCTCACAATCGCATCAAGCGCTGCATTAGTTTCGCCTGAAAACGCCGGTACTTCAGTAATTTCCGGGTGGTTTGCAAGCGCTTGTAACCAACGCACTTCAACAGTCACACGAGCATGGATTAAACCAAACTCAGAAAGAAAAGGACGTAGAGCATCACATTTGCTCGCGTAACGTCCATCTAATGGAGAAAGTGCAGTTAAAGCGTTCATATCGATTCCTTAGATTTTGGAATTAAACGTAAAACGAAACACGTGCAGCATCAGTTAAACCACCTGAAACTGTAAACGCGCTAGATTCTGAATATCTTGTAGCAACTTGCGCTTGCCAAATACCATGCCCCAAGAGCTGCCACCGAGCTGACGCCACAAGTGCGCCATTTGCAAACCGGTAAATAAGGACGCACGAATACGGTTGGTGTGTCCGGCATCTTTAAAGGCTTCAGCATTACCACGTACCATAATGCGCGGATTAATCTGTCCGGCCGTATCGACATAGGTTTGAGCGAGATTGGCAATGATGCTGGGGTGCAGGTAATTATTATCAAAGAAAGAAAGCTGTCTGAGAATTTTCTGTTGGGACTGTTCAATAATTTCAACAAATTTGGGATTGCTATAGACCTTCTTTTCTAACTGAAGAAGTGCCATTGCATAGCTCATGGGAAGTTTGGTGCTGGAAAGTTTTGGAATTCTGGATTTTGGAGAAGTATTGAAGGGTTGAATAATGCTGCTTTCTAATGTTTTTAAACCTAAGGAAATATCAGCCAGTTGATTAAAAAAGTCTAGGGTCTGGGCATTTTGATTACTGCCGGGACGGATATTAAGACTGGCTCTAATCAACTGTTCAAAATAAAAGTTACCACTTTCACCAATGCTTTGCTGACCTGTCAATGCTGTCATATGGGTCAGCTGGGTGGCCTGAAACACACCCGCTAATGCCAAAGCACGATTTTGACGAGTATTCAACGTTGTGGCTGGTTGAAATGGTAACTCCGTCATGCCGAATTCATCCTTTTATAAAATCAGGTTTAGGTGCATTGGTATGATGAATCACACCACCCCCTAAACAAACTTCACCTGAATAGAACACCACGCTTTGACCCGGGGTCACTGCACGTTGAGGTTCATCAAACTCAACACGAACACCATTCGGTGATTCTGAATCTTGATACACAGTACATGCTTGATCAGTCTGACGGTAACGGGTTTTGGCCGTACAGCGGAAGCCTGTTTCAGGAATATCCTGCTCACCTGCGACCCAGTCAATCGCTTCACTCCAAAGTGTAGTACTTTGCATGAGTGGGTGTTCATGGCCTTGACCGACCACCAGACGATTGCCTTCGATATCTTTATGCAATACGAACCAGGCACCTTCAGCAACGCCCTTCATACCGCCAATACCAATACCACCGCGTTGACCGAGCGTATAGTACATTAAGCCGTGATGATCACCAACCTCTTTACCGTCTTCCAGCACGATTTTTCCGGGTTGAGCGGGTAAATATTGCTTCAAGAAGTCATTAAAACGACGTTCACCAATGAAACAGATCCCGGTCGAGTCTTTTTTCTTGGCAGTAACCAGATCTAATTCTTCTGCAATTTTACGGACTTGTGGCTTTTCAATTTCACCGACAGGGAACAGGGTCTTATTAATTTCACGACCATGAACAGCATGCAGAAAGTAAGTCTGGTCTTTGTTGTTGTCCACACCACGCAATAAAGGTGCATATTCTTCACCACGTGAGTTGGTCATGGTTTCACCACGACGGCAATAATGACCCGTCGCAATAAAATCTGCACCCAGATTTACTGCGTGATCGAGAAAGGCACGAAATTTAATTTCTTTATTACATAAAATGTCTGGGTTTGGCGTACGGCCAGCTGCATATTCCGCCAGGAAATGTTCGAATACGCGATCCCAATATTCCATGGCAAAATTTGCGGTATGCAGTTTAATCCCGATTTTGTCGCAAACGGCCTGAGCATCGGCAAGGTCATCCATCGCCGTGCAATATTCTGTGCCGTCATCTTCTTCCCAGTTTTTCATGAAAAGACCTTCAACCTGATAACCTTGTTGAAGTAAAAGGGCAGCAGAAACAGATGAATCTACCCCACCTGACATACCGACGATGACACGTTGTTGCATAGGATTAGGCATCCAAATTTGAAATTAAGGGAGAATTCTGGTGCTCGTAAATGAGCGATAAAGGATATTTTTGACCTGAAAGCGCATCTTGCACGGCTTTAATCACCAATGGACTACGCGCGCGAGCAGATTCAATCAGTTCATCGAGCGTCATCCAGACTGCGCCGACAATATCTGTATCTAAAGTGGCATTTGGGTCATAGTCAATGGATTTGGCTAAAAAGCAGAAACGAAAATATGTACGATCCGGGAACATCGGTGGGGTATAAGTATATATCCCTAAAAGATGAGTTACTTCAACCGTATGTCCGGTCTCTTCCATGGTTTCACGAATTGCGGCTTCGATAATAGTTTCACCGCATTCAACATGACCTGCTGGCTGATTAAATACCGTGTGTGTCACACCTTCTGTATGTTCTTCTACAAACAGGAATTTTCCGTCTTTTTCAACGACAGTTGCGACAGTGACATGAGCAGTCCAAGCAGTCATAAAGCAGCACCATGGAAAAGGATGCACTATTGTATAAAATTTTAGGGTGTGTGGCTATGTTGAGAGCAGGTTTCTTTAAGCGACTTAATGCATTAATGAATAATCAACCAATGATAATCATGGTATTTGGGGTTAATGAATTACAGAGAAAATAAATGCTGAAGTGATCATTTTAGAACTGGGAAAACGCACATAAAAATAGTATAGCGGGGCTGTTAATATTTTTTCAGGACTTGGAGAAATGCTGATGGGGATCAGAAGCTTGATTTCCAAAACAATTATTTAAAGTAATGAGGACTATAACTGAAAGTTGATATATCAGATAGTTATACCCTTTATAGCACGACGAAAAAGCCTAAATTAGCTAGATAAGTGATGATGTTAGTCTTAAAAGTATTTTGAATAATGCCTACAAATATTTTTATAGAGTTATGTGTCTAGCCTATTGACTTCAAACAAGACAAGTTTGAAGATAAGAAGGTTGAGTAAATATCAATCAATTTTTAAAAAGAAGAAAAATAACCGAATATAATTAAAAAGTTAAGAGATATTATAAACCTTCTAGTATTGTCTAATTTTTTAACTGCATTCTGATTTAATGCAAAGTTTTCTTCATCATGCATCAAAAAATAAACTTATAAACCCAACATTAAAAAAATATTTTGAGCAGGTTGACATGATGACACCGCCAAATTCAAATATTGGTTTTCGATTAGATATCAATGGACTGCGTGCCTATGCGGTATTAATGGTCTTGTTTTTTCACTTCAAAGTTCCAGGGTTTAATGCAGGCTTTTTGGGTGTAGATATATTTTTTGTCATTTCAGGATTCCTGATGACAGCAATCATTTGCAGCAGTCTTGAAAAAAACAGCTTCAAATTATTTGATTTTTATATGGCACGGATAAGACGGATTTTTCCTGCCCTGATGATACTTATTATTATTTTGCTGGTTTTAGGGTGGTTTTGGTTACCCTTACCTGACTATATGTTTTTGGGTACGCAATCGAGTAGTGCTCTGTCTTTTAACTCTAATCTTTATTACTGGCGTACTTCTAATTACTTTGATGGCACTGCTCATGAAAAGTGGTTATTACATACATGGACATTGGGTATTGAGTTTCAATTTTATCTATTATTACCTATTTACTTGTTACTACTGACAAAAATTAAATCGGAACGCCGTACCTTATTATACGGATTATGTTTTGCATTTCTGGGATCTCTCCTTTTAAGCATCGCGATATCTCATTCGAAACCCGTAGCTTCCTTTTATTTATTGCCTGTTCGAGGCTGGGAGTTCGTTGCTGGTGGGTTGGTTTATTTAGCTGCGAAAGAATTTCCACAATTACAAAGATTTGCCAAGGTGTACTTTGTAGCGGGATGTTTTTTATTGTTATTGGCCATGTTGATCATTCATAAGGGGTTGGTTTGGCCTTCTGCTTGGGCGGCGTTACCAGTACTGGGTACAGCACTGGTTATATTGTCACAACAGGAAGACTCCATGTTAACCACGCACCCTGTTGCACAATGGTTGGGAGATCGTTCATATTCGATTTACTTGTGGCATTGGCCGGTTGTGGTTGGCTTGTATTTTGGTAGTGTGCAAGATGATTTGAACTGGATACTATTTGGTTTGGTGCTTAGTCTGATACTGGGGCATCTTTCCTATTTACTGGTTGAAATACCCTCACGCCAATTTTTAACGAAATTCCGTCTTTCCAGACAAGCTATAGTTATCTTTGGTTTTGGTTTGCTTGCGAGTTTATCTGCAATCGCGATCAGTGCCAAACTACTTCCCTTTGAAGAAATTCGATTACCTAAAATTGTAGAGATTGCTGCTGCAGAAACATGGGATATAGATCCTAGACGTGAAGAGTGTAATGCCTCTCATGACAAAATAGGGTCGCCGAGTTGTGTGTACGGAAAAGAAAAAATTTTAGCAATTTTAATGGGGGATAGTCATGCATCAGCAATAGCAAGTTCTTTGGGTACAGCAGCCTCTCACTTTAACTCAGGTGTGATTTCCTGGTTTATGGATAGCTGTCCTACACTGGATGGTATTCGATATATAGATCATAAAGAGTACAGTGCGGATTCATGTGATCTTCTAAATCAATGGGCAAATGAAGAATTAAAAAAATATCCTAATATTCCTCTAGTTTTGGTCAGTCGTACTTCAGAGTATGTAAAAGGTGTGAATGAGCCTGACCAATCGGAACGGTCTAAACTAGCACCAGTCTACTTCAGTAAAAAATATATTTATAATGATGATAAGCAGTTTATAAAGGAATTTTCCCAAGTTTTAGTTGATACAGCATGTCGTTTGGCAAAAGACCGACCGATTTATTTAATGCGACCAATACCAGAGTTCGGAATAGATATTCCCAAGACCATTTCGCATCAACTGGTTATTCATGGTGCTGTGGAAGATATGAAGCTTTCACTTTCTGAATATCATAAACGGCATAAAGTTGTCTGGGATGCTCAGGATGAAGCAGCGCAGCGCTGTGGAGTGAAAATCTTGAATCCTCTGCCTTATTTATGTGATACAGAATATTGTTATGGTTCAAAAAATGCTCGTCCTTTGTATTATGATGATGACCATTTGAGTGAATATGGCAATAAATTTTTAGTCCCCATGTTTGAGCAAGTATTTAAACATTAAGTTGAGATGCTAATTGGAGAGAGGATTTATTCCATGTTTGAATTTTCCCGGAATTTATCCTGTAAAAAGTATGACAAGATGCTGATACTGGCCTTATATTAAAAGAGGCTGGTACATTAAGAATTACAATTACCAGTCTTTTCTTCTTTATGCGGGCTAGAGCCGAGAGAGCTTAAAACCAGATAAATGTCTTCAGTGCGCTTTTTCCATGCCTGAATAAAAGCTTCCTTTGTCGCTGGTTTAATTTTGAAACGCTAAACCGCAATAAACATTTTAATCCTCCGAGTTATGCTTGTTTTAAAGCAAGAATTAAACCAAAGGATTAAAATAAAGAGATCTGTTTATTTTGATTTACCCAAGATAATTTCGAGAGACTTTCACATAATTCTGTGCAGAATAAGACAAGAATGCCATTTCTTTTTCAGTGAGTGGACGCGCTTTTTTGGCAGGGCTGCCCACATAGAGCCAACCACTCTCTAAGACTTTGCCTGGTGGAACTAGCGTACCTGCACCAATCATCACATCATCCGGAATGATGACATCATCCAGAATAATGCTGTTAATCCCAATTAGTACACGATTACCAATCGTACAACCATGCAATGTCACATGATGGCCAATCGTGACATCTTCACCAATGATCAAAGGCGAACCATTCGGTTTATCGGCTTTTTTATGACTGACATGCAACATGGCATGATCCTGAACATTCGAATTTTTACCAATCCGGATTGAATTAACATCACCACGAATCACGGCAAAAGGCCAGACAGAAACATTTTCAGCCAAGACCACATCGCCGACCACGATTCCCATCGGATCGATATAACACGATTTATCAATTTCTGGAGTCGTGTCTAAATAAGAACGAATGTTTTGGCTCATGGTGATCTGCTCATTAAAAGTTTAAGGATCATGTGCATAGTATAAAATAAAAAGCACCCATCTGAATGAGTGCTTTGGTCTTAGTCCGGGACTAAAACAGTTTATTTAAACTTAGAACAAGTTTGAGAAGAACTGTTTAATGTGGTCGAGCATACGTGCGAAGAAACCAGCTTCTTCAACCGCGTTTAAAGCCACCAATGGTTTTTCTGAAATTACTTTACCATCCAGAGTCGCTACGTATTTACCTACGACCTGACCAGGCTGTAAAGGTGCAGTCAGTTTAGGTTGAACCACCAGCTGGGTTTTAATCGCATTAGCCTGACCTTTTGGCATGGTCACGTTAAAGTTTTCCGCAAGACCGATCTGAACTTCATCTTCCTTACCAAACCAAACTTTGGCTTTGGCAAGTACCTGTTTGGCAGGTTGAACATTTTTGGTTTCGAAGTTTGCATAACCCCAAGCCAGCAATTCACGTGTTTGTGTCGCACGTTCCTGCATGGTTGGTGCACCAAAAATCACTGAAATCAAACGTGTAGGTCCACGTTTTGAAGAGGTGGTCAAACAATAACCAGCTTCATCAGTATGGCCAGTTTTTAAACCATCTACACTCGGGTCAGTATATAGCAGGGCATTACGGTTACCTTGCTTGATGCCATTAAAGGTAAATTCTTTTTCCGCATAAATCGGATAATATTTAGAACTGTCTTTAATAATGTGTTGTGCCAGCGTTGCCATATCTTTGGCAGTTGAATAATGACCTTCAGCTGGCATGCCAGTTGAGTTCACGAAGCTGGTATTGGTCATGCCAATACGTTTAGCTTCCTGGTTCATCATATGTGCAAAGGTACCCTCGTTCCCTGCAATATGTTCAGCCATGGCTTTCGATGCATCATTCCCTGATTGAATAATAATCCCGCGAAGCATTTCAAGTGCAGTTGCCGTACCATTTAAAGGTACATACATACATGATTCCGCGCTACTGCCGCGACACCATGCTGACTCGTTCATGCGCACTTGTTCATCTTCAGTGAGTTCACCGCTCAATAGTTTTTGTTCGATGATGTAACTGGTCATCATCTTGGTCATTGAAGCAGGGGCTAATTTTTCATTTTCATTTTTTGAAGCGAGAAGTTGCCCTGTCTCGTAGTCCATTAGCACGTAGGATTTATTATTCAATTCTGGTGGTGCAGATAGGACAGTTGCTGCAAAGCTAAAACTAGGAACTAATAATAATGCAGCAAGGGCAGTTTTTTGGGTCATTTCTAGTGGGTTCCTATATCTTGATGTAAGCACGAAGAGCCTAGCATTTTAGGACAAAGCTAGGCTGACTTCTATGGGAAACCCGGTCTTATTTCAAAAGTATTGTAAGTTATCGGCAGAAAAGCAGCTTAATTGTTATAGGTGGTTAATTCATTACAAATCACCTGATTTTTTTTCTTGCCGGCTTTCTTGGCATCCGATTGTGCTTCGGCCAGAATATTGCGGAAATCGTTCTGTTTAGCCATCTGGTTTAAGCTTTCAACCGGATTACGCTGGCCCGGCATATACTCAGTCACCAGCTTGGTATAACCCTGATTAAACTGTGACTTGTCTTTGACCATGCTTGGACAGATTTCTGAAAGAACATAAATGGCTGCCAGTTCCTGTTTGGTCACTTGCTGAGTTGGGGTAACATTAATGTTTTCATCGGCTGCAAATGCAGAAGTTCCCAAAAGAGTGGCGGCAGAAATTGCGCAGAATGTTAAAGCTTGGAATATTGGATTTTTCATTGAAAACTCAAAAAATGGATTTAGAACAATAATTTGCCTAGCTTAAACTTATTTTTGAAATTGAAAAGTGGGAAAATGTAGCGAAGCTGTAGAATTATGAATAAATCTGTAAGAGAAAATAAGACGATGTTTACACCGTCTTATTTGAAAATTTAGCTGGCTTAGCCTTGGTAGTTCAGCATTTCTTCACAGACAGTTTTCTGCTCGTCTGAGCTGGTTTGCTTTGCACCCTGACGTGCTTCTTCAAGTAAAGATTTATATTCACTGTCTGCCTGTAGCTTTTGATAGCTCATGCCTTTATCTGAGTAGTCTGCAAGATAAGACTGGATCAATTGTTCAACGGTGCTGTTAAATTTTGGATTTTGACCAATGATTGCCGGGCAAACTTCAGCCATAACCTGTGCTGATGCAATATCTTCTTTTACAATGGTATTGTTTTCTTCAACAGTCAGATCGTTTGCCATGACTGAAGGGGAAATAAATGCTGCCAAGCTTAAAGTGAGAGCGCTAAATAAAGAGAATTTTTTAATCATCTTGAGCCACATATTATAAAGATGGATGTCGAGCAATAAATATATATAATTCCTGCACTAATACAATGAAATGTCCTAGTCAGTCATTTTTTAGCGTAACGAGATTTTTTAGTGAATATTTTAGTTTCAAATGATGATGGGGTGTTTGCACCCGGTATTCAGGCTTTGGCGCAAGCGCTAAAGCCTTTGGGGCGAGTGGTGATTGTGGCACCGGAAAGTGAACGCAGTGGCTTTTCTAGTGCCTTAACTTTGGACCGCCCTTTACGCCCAATCCAGATTTCTCCTGATGTCTGGGCGGTTAATGGGACGCCGGCAGATTGCGTTTACTTGGCTATGAACGGGCTATTTGATTTTGAATTTGACCTGGTGGTTAGCGGGATAAATAGCGGCGCAAATCTGGGAGATGATATCTTGTATTCCGGTACAGTCGGGGCGGCCTTTGAAGGTCGTTTAACTAAACATCCTGCGATTGCCGTATCACTGAGTGGGCCGAATGTACGTGGCTATCAGCAGCCTCAGGATTATCAGTTGGCCGCCGAATGGGTGCATGATTTTATTGCTCGTGGTTTGCCTATTCTGCCTGAGCGACATATTTTTAATATCAATATTCCAGATGTAACTGAATTGCAGGGTGAAAAAGTGACATATCAAAGTCGCCGCCGTCAGTCTAAACCGGTGACGAGTCATATAGATCCGCGTGGTCGTCAGGTATTCTGGATTGGACTCTCAGGAGAAGCAGTCGCAGACCCTAAGCCAGGATTTAACGAAATTGATTCGGACTTCTCTGCGGTCGCCAATGGCTATGTCAGTATTACCCCGATTCAGATGGATGCTACCAATTATGAGAGTCTGCGGAATTTACAAACACAATTGGCAGAAAATGCGTCCTTAGTGTTATAACTTTGTGAAAAACTCGCGATTGCAAGTATATTGCCGTAAAACTTTGCTAATCTTAACGGAATTTTGCAACCGTATAGCATTAGAGAGGAAGATAATGTTCTTGGTGTTACCGAAATGTGTCGTAGCTTCGCCTGCAACCCTGATTAAAACCCTCGTTTTATCGACCGTTGTTATTTCTACAGGAGTAATTACCGGTTGTGCTACCAAACCCCAGGTGAATAATGCAACGCGTTATGCAACAGCTCCTGATTTCTATACGGTGCGTTCAGGAGATACATTGAGTGGGATTGCAGCACGTTATGGACTGAACTATATCAGTGTTGCCGAGATGAATGATATCAGTGCGCCTTACCGGATTTATGTCGGACAATCAATCCGCCTGAAAACCAATACTGCGCGCCGTAGCACCAGTACTCAGGCTATGACTCAGGCAGCGCCAATCCAGCGTCAAACAATTGCAGTGCCTACACCGGCACCGGTTACGCCAGCAACCACAGTACAAACCACACCACGCGTCAATACATCTGCACCGGTTACACCAGTATCTACTGCAGCAGGTCTACGTTGGGTAAAACCATCGAATGGCGCGATTCTTCAGCAATACAATTTAGCTTCTAATATCAAGGGCACCCGTTATAGTGGCAATGTCGGTGATCCGGTATTTGCAGCAGCAGACGGGCAGGTGGTGTATGCTGCTGATGGCCTGAAAGAATATGGCAATCTGGTGTTGGTGAAGCATATCAATGGCTATATCACGGCTTATGCACATAACAGTAAATTGAATGTGAAAAGTGGCCAAAATGTAACGGCTGGTCAAAAAATTGCAGAAATGGGATCGACCGGTACAAACCGTACCATGCTGGAGTTTCAGGTGCGCTTAGACGGCAAACCTATTAATCCTACTGCAGTTTTACCAAACAATTAAATAAATAATGCAAAGTGTAAATTTCGCCGTATAATACAATAAGTTGCTTTTATCAAATGATGAAGCACCTCATAAGTTTAGAGGGAAATTTATGTTAGATCAACTTCGAGCAATGGGTGTCTTTGCTTGCGTTGTGGAGAAAAACTCGTTTAGCGGTGCTGCCCGTGAATTAGGGATTACGACCAGCGCCGTCAGTCAACAAATTCGCTCGTTAGAACACGATATGGAAGTCGTACTTCTAAATCGTTCGACGAGAAAATTAAGTCTGACCGAAGCGGGACAAGCTTTTTTCCATAGCTGTCAAGAAATGTTATCTGCTGCTGAACGCGGTAAAGTCCGGATCAATGAGTTACGTGATGATCTCGTGGGCGAGCTGCGTATCGTTTCTTTGCCAGAATTATGCGCGAATCATGTGATTCCTGCACTTTCTCATTGGATGGCTGCACATCGTGGCTTGGCAGTACATTTAGAAACAAACAATCATGAGGTTGATTTGTTGGATGGGCGGGTTGATATCGCCCTAAGATTTGAACAGAAAAATGATGAGCATAATCTTCAGGTTGTGCCATTGATACAGATTGAGCAAATTCTGGTGGCGACACCGAGTTATATTAATCAAAGCACTATTATTTCGAGACCTGATGACCTTAAAAATCATGAGGTCTTACCTTTGACACAGCTTAAAAACCATCAGTATTACCATTTTCAACATGTAAATACTGCAGAAAAAGCCGAATTTGAACTGAAATCCCGTTTCAGTACCAATAACGGTTTGGTTGCGAAATCGATGTGCTTGCAGGGCAATGGGATTGCCAAGGTTTTATATCTTGATGCTAAAAAGGATTTGCTTAACGGTACTTTAGTTGAAGTTCTGCCTGAATGGAGACTGCCACCGATTACACTGTATGCGGTTATTCCGAAACGTGAACAACAACCTACAAAAATTCTTCGTTGTCTTGATACCTTGAAACAATATTTTAGCCAGATCTCTGGCGGACGTATGTTACAAAACGCATCATAGAATGCAGAATAATAAAAAAGCCGCTTTAGAGCGGCTTTTTTAATTTTTAGGCTAGGGCTTTATGCCAAATAAGCTTTGATCATTTTTACCAGACGTTCGATCAACTGGTCTGCCTGCTCCTGGGTAATATTCAGGGTAGGCAACAGACGAACGACATTGCCTGCAGTGACATTGATAATCATCTTGTATTCATTGCGTGCAATCGCAACCAGATCACCACATTCTTTTGGTAATTCAATCCCGATCATCAGACCGAAACCACGTACGATGACATTTTGATCTGCCAGTTTGTTGCGTAGCTGGTCAACGATATAAGCACCTTTTTCAGCCGCATTCGCGACGATATTTTCTTTTCGCATAATATCGAGAATGGTATAGACCACACGCGAACCCAGTGCTGTACCGCTATAGGTAGAACCGTGATTTCCAGCAGTTAATACACCGACGCCACGACCTTGGGTCATGACTGCACCAATCGGGAAGCCATTTCCTAAGCCTTTGGCTGTGGTCAGTACATCCGGAATAATATTGGTGTGCTGATAAGCAAAGTATTTACCGGTACGGCCATTACCAGTTTGCACTTCGTCCAGCATCATCAGCCAGTTATGCTGGTTGCAGATTTGGCGAATTTCTTCTAAATAGCTGAAACCTTGAGGTGCGGTATTGACACCGCCTTCACCCTGAATAGGCTCAACCAAAATCGCTACGATATCCGGATGATTGATTGCAGCTTCTTCAATTGCTTCGATATCACCAAAAGGTACACGAATAAAACCTTCAACCAGCGGGCCAAAACCTTCTTGCACTTTTTTATTGCCTGTAGCAGACAGGGTGGCCATGGTACGACCATGGAAAGACTGGTCAGCAACAATAATTTTTGGTGAAGCAATGCCTTGCATATGACCGAATTTACGTGCAATTTTGATTGCACCTTCATTGGATTCTGCACCACTGTTTGAGAAGAATACTTCTTCCATGCCTGCAACTTCAGCCAGTTTCTGTGCGGCAGCGGTTTGCCAAGGCACTTCAAACAGGTTGCTGGTATGAATCAGGGTCGCTGCCTGTTCAGCAATCGCTTCGGCAATAACTGGATGCGCGTGTCCCAAACCACATACGGCAATGCCGGT
This sequence comes from Acinetobacter sp. CIP 51.11, assembly GCF_000369665.1. Taxonomy (GTDB): domain Bacteria; phylum Pseudomonadota; class Gammaproteobacteria; order Pseudomonadales; family Moraxellaceae; genus Acinetobacter; species Acinetobacter lwoffii_S. Next base: position 593,425 of record NZ_KB850129.1, on the reverse strand, counting down.
TAATGCATCTAAATACTCTGTACCATCTTCGGTATAAAGATATGCACCTCGTCCTCGGACAAAGCTGATCGGTTGACGGCCAAAAACAGGCATCAAATGAGACGGTTGATCAGTTTGTACCGGTGCGAGGGTAATATTATTCATGACTAACTCTTAACTGTTAGGTGGAAAGAAAAACTTATATAAGCAAAAACCCGCTCAGATTTAAAGGGTAATTGTAAATAAAATTGGAATTATTGCTTTAGACATACTGTTTTGCCTGGATTTGGGTATAATGCGAGACAGATGAGTTGAGGATTTATCAATGACTGAACAAGCACGCGATACCGAAGCGTTAATTCGTGACCAAATTGCAAAACACGCAGTACTTCTTTACATGAAAGGCACACCGCAATTTCCACAATGTGGTTTTTCTGCACGTGCAGTAGAAGCACTCAGTCAAATTGGTCGTCCGTTTGCTTATGTAAACATTCTGGAAAACCAGGACATTCGCGCGATGTTACCACAAATCGCCAACTGGCCGACATTTCCACAGCTTTGGATCAATGGTGAGTTGATCGGCGGTAGTGATATCATGCTCGACATGTTCCAAAAAGGTGAATTAAAGCCTTTAGTTGAACAGTACAGCCCGGCAGTTGATGCTTAATTTTGTATTAAATTAAGTTCAGAGCTAAAAAAGCGCTTCATTGAGAAGCGCTTTTTTTTGTCTCTATTTTGCCTGGGGCAAGGTCAGAGTTAATCCTCTGTCGCTGCATCCGGCTTTTCAACTGTCGAAGCATTAGATTCAACTTCAGTTTGTGGCTCGACGATTTGCTTCTTGTCTTTTTTCTTCTTCTTTTTTTTCTTTTTCTTCGGCACTTCGACCAGTTCGGCACCATCTTCAATCGCTTGCCAATAATCCAGCTGTGCCATCACTGCGGCATAGATTGAATTTTTGCTATAGCGACCTTTTTTATCCAAGGTACCGACAGGACGCGCCATCAGGATTTCCAGCGCCTGATCAATGGTATCAATCGCGTGAATATGGAACTGACCTTCTTCCACAGCAATGGTGACATCTTTACGCAGCATCAGATGCTGCATATTTTGACGCGGGATAATCACACCTTGTTTTCCGGTCAGACCTTGTAACTTGCAAGCATCAAAGAAACCTTCAATTTTGGCATTCACACCACCTACCGGCTGTACTTGTCCCAGCTGGTTCATGGAACCGGTAATGGCCCATGACTGATCAATCGGTAACTGGCTGATGGCCGACAGTAAGGCAGAAAGTTCCGCAACAGTGGCACTGTCACCATCGACCTGACCATAACTTTGTTCAAAGGCCAGTGCAGCAGAGAAGTGTAAGGTCTGTTCACGACCAAAATGCGCTTTCAGGAAGGATGACATCAGTAACACGCCTTTGGCATGCAAAGAGCCACCAAGTTCCACACTGCGTTCGATATCCAGAATATCACCGCCACCTTGGTAAACCGAAGCAGTCAGACGTGAAGGCAGACCAAACTCAACATCAGCATAATGAATGACGGACAGGGCATTGATTTGGCCCAGACGATGACCACGGGTTTCGATCAGTTGGGTACCACGGGTCAGATCCTGCCAGTACAGTTCACGTAAATAGCCAAGACGATATTTACGGTGATCCAGTGCGGTATTGATATGTTTTTCTGAAACCATCTTGTCACCGGCCTGGAAGGCATGATGATGTGCTTCACGGATCAGATCGCCCAGCGTCAGGGCATGTAATGACAATGAACTTTGATCTTCGGCTTGACGGCTGGAATCTGTGAGCAATGCCGCCAAAGCGGAACGGTCAAAAGGCAGTAATTTATCCGATTGCACATAGTCGGCAATCAGCTGCATATAGGCCTGCTCGTTGTCGTCATTACGTTGTAATGTATCGGTAAAATCAGCACGGATTTTAAAGATGCTGCCCAGCTCTGGTTCAAGCTCTAAAATTTCATAATAAATTTCAGGCTCAGCCAGCAAGATGACCTTGATATTCAATGGAATCGAAGCAGGTTCAATCGAAATGCTGCCGGTTAACGTGATCATATGCTCAAGCGAGGACAGTTTTAAATGCCCCGATTTAAGCGCGCGCTTCAAGCCTTGCCATGCATAGGGCTGTTCCAGCAATTGTTCCGCTTCCAGCATCAGGAAACCGCCATTGGCCTTATGCAATGTACCTGGACGAATCAAAGTAAAGTCCGTGGTAATCGTACCATTTTGGGTCAGTTGTTCCACATGCCCCAATAAATTGTAATGCGTTGGAAAATCTTCAAAGATTACCGGTGCGCCACTGTTCGGCTTATGGGTAATAATCACATTGGCCTGATAACGTGCTGGAACGCGACTGAACAGTGCCGGAGTGAAATCGTCTTCTTCCTGTTCCAGCACAATTTCGACATTGTTGATAATGTCTTCGGCATAATATTTCAGGTAATGTTCCAGACCTTCCACATGTTTGAATTTTGCCAGAATCTGTTCGACTCGCGGTAAGACCACCTGCTTGGCGATATCGCGGTTCAGGATCTGTACGCGATCGCGTGCATCATCTTCCAGATCACCCAGATGCAAACCCAGACGTTCCAGTTTCTTGTCCATATAGCGCATGTTGGACGCCAGTTCGGCACGATCTTTGTTGCTTAAGGCATTCAGATCTTCCTGAGACATTTCCTGCAATTTGTCATCAATCAGATGCACAGGGACAAAACAGTGCTCATCATGTCGCGAGATCAGCTTCAGATCCAGTTCTGCGCCTTCTTTGGTCAGTTCGATCAGTGCCTGCTGCTGCTCATCCCCGGTTTCCTGACGAATCATTTCAATGCGGTTGTGATAGGTTTCTGCAGTAAAACGGCGCTCAAGCTGCTTGAGGATCGTTTGCCAGCTTTGATTTAACATTGCCTGAAATTTCGGCCCTTGACCTGAGGGCAGTTCTAGCGCAATCGGCTGACGCTGGTTCTGAAAGTTATTGACGTACACCCAGTCATTCGGGGTTTCCATAGTTTTGGCGTGCTGTTGCAGCAAACGCTTCACCATGGTGCGTTTACCGAGACCTGCGGTACCGACAGCAAAAATGTTATAGCCGGAATAAGGCAGGGCAATCCCGGCCTCAACTGAGGCGCGTGCGCGATCTTGGCCCAAAAAGTTATTCAGGGGCTTGATCCGTTTGGTTGACGCAGGAATTTTTTCTAAGTTTGGAATGTGCGTCAGCTGGGTGGATGTTAACCGGGTATGGTCCAGAGTATTTTTAATTTCGCTTTGTTCAAATGCAGAGATAAGTAAATCTGAGCGGATTTTTTGTGGAGTTGTGCTGGTGTTGCTGGCAATAGAAGAATTAATTTGATCGAGTCTCTGGGTCACTGTTGAAAATCCAAAACGAAATATTACGTTGATGAGAGTTAAGGTATACAGATTTACTTGAAAAATTCAAGCCAACATGTCGCTTTTGCCAGAAAATAAAAAACCGGAAATGTGATAAATATATAAATCTTGTTGAAAGATACGCTATTACAGGATTGAATAGCAGCAATTGGTTTTTCTGCGGAAAATAATAAAGCAATGACAACACAAACGACGGGTTGGAAATCCGCATTTACAGCATTTTTAGATCGACGTGCATTGATCATGCTGTTCTTGGGATTTTCGGCTGGTGTGCCGATTCTTCTGATTTTTTCCAGTCTGTCTTTATGGTTAGGTGAGGCCGGAATCAGCAAAAGTGCAGTAACTTTCTTTAGCTGGGCCGCATTGGGCTATTCGTTTAAATTCGTCTGGGCACCGCTCATTGATGAACTTCCTGTCCCTTTTCTGACCAAGGCTCTGGGACGTCGTCGTGCATGGTTGCTGATTGCGCAGATTCTGATTGTCTGTGCCATTTCCATTATGGCCTTTTCTGATCCGGCTTTGGGTGCCACACATTTACAGCAAATGGCGCTCGGTGCTGTCCTGCTTGGTTTCTCCGCAGCAACGCAGGATATTGTGATTGATGCCTACCGGATTGAGCTGGCGGAAACCCAGATGCAGACCGTATTGGCTTCCACCTATAATGCAGGTTACCGGATCGGGATGATTGTGGCCGGTGCTGGTGCCTTGTTTCTGGCGGCCTATTTGGGAACTGCGAAAGGCAACTATATCTATGATGCCTGGAAATGGACCTATCTGGCGATGGCTGCTGTCATGCTGGTCGGTATTATCACCACACTGTCCATTCGGGAGCCGCAGGTTGACCGTGTGCGAAAACACTATGTGCGCAGTGATTATTTCCGTTTAGTCGCCGTATTTTTTGTGGCGGTGATCAGTTTTGTCTTGAGCTATATCTATTCGGGCAATCTGGTGGCCAGCATCACCGAACAATTCGCCATTCAAGATACCTTTGCCTTGTTCTGTTTTGAAGCTTTGCGCTTTGTTGGCTCGGGTGCAGTGGCCTTTGCGATTGGTGCAAGCTTGGTAAAAATGGGTGCGGTTAACAAGCAAATGGCCTATGAAACCTGGGTCAATCCGGTTGCAGATTTCTTTAAACGTTATGGCTTGAAACTGGCATTGGTGTTGTTATTGCTGATCGGTTTTTATCGGGTTTCCGATATTATTGCCGGCGTCATTTCCAATGTGTTCTATCAGGACCTGAATTTCAGTAAAGAACAGATTGCCGAGGCCGTTAAAGTCTATGGGGTGATTTTCTCTTTAGTCGGTGGTTTCCTTGGCGGGCTCTTGGCCCAGAAGATGAACATCATGAAACTGATGTTTGTCGGTGCCGTACTGGCCTGTTCTACCAACCTGATTTTTATCGGACTGGTCAAGTCTGGTGAAAAACTGGCAGCTGTCGAAGTTAAAGCCGGTAATCAGGTTTATCAGGCAGAGACCGATGAAGTTGGTTACTGGAAGCTGGATATATCGAGTGCTGTGCTGGCGCAGAGTAAACAGCTGCAAGTGTCAGCCGCTTATCTTAATACAGATAATACCAATCAAGCGCCTGTGCAGGTCAGTATGCCGTATTTGACTGCAGAACAGGGCAGCACCCAGTTACAGATCCTGCCGATTACCAGTGACAATACCCTCACTGTAGCTGAACAGGACAAGACCATTGTGGTGCGTGGCCAGTATGTCGGTGAAGCACTGCAAGAGAATCAAAAGATTGTTTTGCAAATCAATGATCAGAATATTGAGGCAAAACTGGAAAGTGAAGGCGTATTTACTGCCGCGATTCCTGCACAGCAACTGATTCAGTCACCTGCACATATTATCAGTGCAGTCTTGATGCAAGATGATCAGGCACTTCAGCAAACCACGCATGTTTATCAGGTCAATGATCAGTTGGCTAGTACCCAGAATCTGGATGTCGATATTCAGCCCTTGGCAGTGGTGGATGGCAACAGTTCAGATACAGTCGAAGTCAGTGGTAAGGTAATTAAACCTTATAGCGACAAGTGGCTTTATTTTGCTATTATTGTCGACAATCTGGCTGCTGGGCTGGCTGGTGCTGCGTTTATTGCATTCTTGTCGAGCTTGACCAGTGTGTCTTTTACCGCTGTTCAATATGCGATTTTTAGCTCACTCATGACTTTGACCCCTAAGATTTTAGGCGGATATTCGGGTACTATAGTCACCAATATCGGTTATCCGAATTTCTTCCTGCTGACTACTCTAATCGGGATTCCGATCCTGATTCTGGTGGTTTGGGTCGCAAAACTGCTCGGTGAACACCAACAACAATCTGTACAGAAGGATGATTAATATGCGCATGCTGCATACCATGTTACGTGTAGGCAATTTAGAACAATCTCTCAAGTTCTATACTGAAGTACTTGGCATGACTTTGCTTCGTAAGCGTGATTACGAAGAGGGCCGTTTTACCTTGGCTTTTGTCGGTTATGGCGATGAAGAAAATCACACCGTACTGGAATTGACGCATAACTGGGATACAGACAGCTATGAACTGGGCAATGCTTATGGTCATATCGCGATTGCAGTTGATGATGCTTACAAGGCTTGCGAAGAGATTAAAGCGCGTGGCGGTAATGTGGTGCGTGAAGCTGGCCCAATGAAAGGTGGCGTGACTGTAATTGCATTTGTTGAAGATCCAGATGGCTACAAGATCGAGCTGATCCAGCAAGACAACAATGCACGTAATAACTAAGTGTGATGTAGCGAGATATATGAAATGCATTCATGTATAGATGAAAATATTACATCAATCTGAGTGCATAGCATGGGCCCGGCATCTGTTAAGATAGCCGGGCATTTTTATATCAAACAATAAAATCTGAGGGATTATAGGGATATGCTTAAGTTCTTGGCATTGGATCGGTTTACGATACTGTTGTTTGTGATGGTTTTGCTGGCCAGTGTGCTGCCAGTTTCGGGGAAGGCGGCTGAAGTCTTTGGCTGGGTGACGACAGGAGCGATCGCCATCCTGTTTTTCCTGCACGGCGCCAAACTGTCTCGTGAAGCTGTGCTGCAAGGCATTATGCACTGGAAATTGCATACTTTGGTTTTTGCGCTAACTTTTGCTTTGTTTCCAATTCTCGGACTTTTGGCCAAGCCGATTTTATTACCGATGCTCGGACAGGAACTATATTGGGGTTTCCTGTTTATGTGTTTCCTGCCATCCACTGTGCAGTCCTCGATCGCATTTACTTCGGTGGCTCATGGCAATGTCGCCGGGGCGGTATGTAGCGCCTCTTTTTCCAATTTGATCGGTATGTTTATTACCCCATTATTGGTGGCATTTTTTATTCTCGGTCAATCTGATCATGGTTTTGATCCGACTTCATCGATTATCCAGATTACACTGCTGCTCTTGGTGCCGTTTATTTTAGGACAGATTCTGCGTCCATGGATCTATCCGCAAATGATGAAAATGCCAAAAATCGTCAAGGTTTTCGATCAAGGTTCGATTTTACTGGTGGTGTATGGCGCTTTTAGTAGCGCCGTAGTGGCTGGTCTGTGGAATGAAGTGAGCCTGAGTACCTTGTTGCTGCTATTGCTGGCTTGCTCGGTGTTACTCACCATTGTGATGTTATTATCACTTTATATTCCACGCTGGCTGGGCTTCAGCCGCGCTGACCAGAAAACGGCATTCTTTTGTGGTTCTAAAAAAACCCTGGCCAGTGGAGTACCGATGGCGCAAATTTTATTTATTGGCCAGCCGCTGGGCATGATTGTCCTGCCGATCATGATTTTCCATCAGATTCAGTTGATGGTCTGCGGGATTATTGCCAATCTGTGGGCCAAAGAGGCTGGATCAGAAGCTGAAGAATAATTCGCATATTGAATTCGTTTCACGTATAATGACGCCCACTTGTTGTGCTTAGCTCTGACGGTATCCGTCTCGGTGGGCCAAAAGAATGGTCTGTTGTGGTGTTGATCTGCATGAACGATGTTCCTGCTTCCTCATTTGAGAGTGATCAATAGCGATGACAGCTAAACCTTCTTGAATCTAATGGAGTAATCGACGATGCGCGCCGATATTCACCCAAAATATGAAACTTTAGTTGCTACTTGTTCATGTGGTAACGTAATCGAAACTCGTTCAGCTCTTGGTAAAGAAACTCTTTATCTAGACGTATGTTCAGCTTGCCACCCATTCTACACTGGTAAGCAAAAGAACGTTGACACTGGCGGTCGTATCGACAAGTTCAAACAACGTTTTGCTGGTATGTCACGTTCTGTTAAACGTTAATACCCAAAATGAAAAAACGGGTTTTAAGCCCGTTTTTTTGTGCCTGCAATTTAGAGAATTATCATTCGATTTCCTAAATGCACAGGCTTGTACAAGATCTTAGTGATCTTGTACATCAATCAAATGATCAAGTTTTTTCTGGAAATAATTTCCCTGAATAAAGCGAGCATCCACGTTCCAGGCATTCGCGAACAGTGTCATATCATTTAATTCACGGATCAGGATATTGAGTGGCTTGATTTCATTATAGCTGGTGATTTTTTCCTGTAACTGCTCAATCTCGGTATCTTTATTGAGCATATTGGTTAAGCTCGAATGTAAGCTGACACCATCCAGTTCCAGTTCGCGCAGTAAATTTGGACTGTACATTGATTGACCAAAATCACGAAGTGCAATCAGCGCGCCATGTTCATGCAATACGCGTAGATATTTTTGTGCATCTTGCTGATTCAGTAAAATATCTTCTTCTGAAAATTGCAAGATTAGCGGATGTTTCACTTTGCTGCGAATAATCGTAATCAGCTTGGAAATAAATTCCGGGAAAGTGCGGTCTTTAAATAGCACGGCACGGTTCAAATTGACAATTAAGCTTGCATCAGGATACTGGGTAATAAAGTTGTGTAGCTGTTTACTGGCCTCAACCAGAATCCAGCGATCCAGTTTAATGGACAGTTCATCATCTTCATGAAGTTCTAAAAGGCTAGAAATATCCTGCCATTTATTCTCAAAAATAAAGCCACTGGTCACTTCATAGGTATATAAACGCGTATCTTCTTTATCATAGAGTTGCTGATACTTTAAATGGATCTCGCCACGTTCCAGACATTCACTTAAGGCTTTCAAAATAGAAGGTGTAGCGCTAGGAATCGACGTGACTGCTGGACTGACGGCTGCAACTGTTGAGCTGGCAACTGGTGTTTCAGCAACGCTGAAATCTATACTCTGCATTTCTACCGCGGCCGGACTGCTCAGTGACGCAGGAATATCGAGTTTAAATTCAGGTACAGCTTCTGCTTGAGGTAAAGATGTCGAGAATGCTTGTCCAATTAGCGTATTGCAGTGCATTTCATCCTGTAAACCCTGTTCAAGCATGACATAGCCTAAGCGCAAATTTAGAGGGAATGACTTTTGTCCAACTGTAAGGAGTTGCGGTTTGCTTAAGGCATTTAAACTGATTAGTTTAGATTCAAGAATTGCTTTAGAGTCTGCCTGAAACAGACCGACAACGACATCATATTCCAGTTTAAACAGGGGAATATGGGTCTGTTCCTTGAGGAATTCTTCGGCTGCTTTGAAGTAGCCACTAAAAGTTGCCCAGTCAGACTGCAGAAGCTCCGGATCATAAGCGCTAAAAGAGAAAGTGACTAAGGCATTCACCGGTGCAGATTGCTTACTGAGTTCACGTTTAAGTGACTGAAAAACGCTTGGTTTTCCAGGAGTCTTCTCAGAAGAAACCGTTTTAGATTGAGTATCAATGCTAATTTGTACCGCATCTTCTTCAGCCGTTGAAGGCAAGAATTCCAGTTTTAATGGATTAGATGCGGACACATGCGGATTCAGAGACTGGATCTCGACCCGACCTAAATCAAATTGACCCTGAGAAATCTTTTTGAAACGCGTTTTAAAATCATTCAAATCTGAAGGCTGGAGCAGATCCAGAAGCGGTAGGCCAATAATCTCATCTTCATTTTGCAAGCCAAACAGTTTCAGGTAGTCCGCATTGGCCTGAATATGAATCCCTTCCTGAATGGTGGCAACAGCACGGTTGCTGTCGTCTACTAAAGATTGTGCCTGAATTTGTGCTGTTTCCAGCTCAGTCATTAAATGTTGCTGAGACTGTGACAAACGGCTAAATGACAATGCTCGGACCAGTCCCACATAAAAGCGTTCCAGGTAGTCAAAATTGAGAATGTCATATACCCCTTTACGGATATATTGCGCATATTGTTCAGCCTGGTAATCATCCGGTTTAAGCAAAATCATCGGCAGATTAGGTTGCTGCGAAAGGCGCACCAAACTTAAGGCCTGTTCATATTTCAGGTCGTAGGCACGTCCAAAAATAATCAGATCCCAGTTGAAATTTAATTGTTTTTCAAAAGATTGCAGATCATCCAGCAGGACAGCATCCACCTGATAATCATTACTGGTCAGCAGATCACGGATTTGGTTATATCTAATTTGATTATCATCAATAATCAGTAAACGTGTTTCAGTACGTTTTAACTTTTTAGACAATAATGGATTTCTCACTTCAATGCTTCCCATAAATCATGATTTCTGCTTTCATTCATGTGCTGATCGATAAAGTTTTCGATCATCTCTTCTTCCTGATCATTCAATAATTCATAATCAAAACGGATGAAACTCTGCGTAATCAGTTGTGCTTTGGTCAGATAGATTTTGAGTTCTTCCTGACCGAGACGTAAATGAATCGTTTGTTTTTCCCTAAACATCTGGGAGCCAGACACGATGAGACTGGTTGAAACCTGATCCAGTTGCGTCATTTTCACCAGGAGTGCGGGTTGATAATTGACATGATGACGTTCAGTGCGGGCGTAGGCCGCACAAGGAAAGAGTTCTTGTGCCAGAATTTCCAGTCCGATTTCCAGGCTCTTGTCAGTGGACTGCTTGATCCAGCGAATCACACCGCCACGCCACTGGCTCTGGGTTTTTTCCTGAACCAGAATAAATTCACCAGTTTTTAAATTGGCAGGTGTAATACCAGTCCATTTAATCCGGTAACCATTGACACTAATATCCAGAACTTCAGCGCTATGAATCTGTTTCGTTTCGCGATCGAGCGCCTTGATACTGCTAAAGGCACTTGGAATCGTATTTTCCATCGAGCTGACAAAACTGCTTTCGCTCTGGAAATTATAATTGGCATCGAGTTCCAGTGTTTCATTGAAGTTTTTACCTTTAGACAGGTAAAAATGCGCCACGCTCAAGCCAAAGCAGATATTGATCTGTGCTGAATATTCATAACGTTCATGACGACGCTCGACATTGTTCGAGAGCAGATTGTAGATATGAAAATGCAGTGCAGGGGTCAGGAACAGTTTTTCATTCCGCGACAGATACTGCGCATTTTTGCTTTGAGTACCCGTTAAATGATCCATCAGGTTCTGGGTGGAAATATAGAAGCTCGGCTGAAACTGTGGCTCTTGATGGGTATTAAAGATCGGTGGATGATCTTTGCTGGCATTGACCACATAACGGGACAGCGTGGTTTCCTTCGGCAAGATCTGCACCAGTTTGGCCCAGTCAAAACTGCATAGATACAGGCCCTGGATTTCTGCAGGCCGGATCTGATGAGTATTGAAGATATCCAGTAAAATCAGCTGTGCATAGGCATGTGCAATATTCTGGATTTCATGCTGGGTGCCTAATACCTGATTGATATTGCTTTGATAGAAATTATTGTCTATTGCACATTCAAGCAGTTGATGGGCAGCCAGCCATTGTCCCAGACCTGGCGTGCTATACAGCATATGCTGTTGATATAACAGAAGGGTGAGTTGTTGCAGGGCATAATAAATCGACACCATCCGGGCAGTTTGAATGCTCTTCTTTTTGCCTAGAGAAAATAGCGAAAACTTCTGATGGGTCAGCTGATGATTACAGCGTTTGACGATATCGATATAAATTTTGGCAAAATGACTGCGCAGCAGCATAGCCAGCTCAATAATCTGGTCATTCCGGTCGGAAGTGATCAGGCCCTGATTGACGAAATGCTTTTCCAGACTGGTCAGGACATTTTCAAGGGTGGGATGCAAGACCTGAATCAGGTCAAAGCGCAGGGTTTCTGTACATTTCAGCTCAGAAACTTCCAATAAGGCATTAAACAGGGATTTGGATGAATTCCCCAGCTGTAGAATCGAAATCCCCGCAACCCATTCCTGCAAAGCCTTGGCAGTGGTTGGACAAAAGCTCAACTGCTCTCGTTTAAGTTCCGTCGGTGTCTGAAAAATGTCTGAAGTATGCGTGCTCATCTTTATTATTTAACTCAAAAATGTTGAAACCCCAAAAAGCGGTGTCTTATTCTTCTCGCCCGCTATTTCTCGAACCAGTTTAGGAACCAAATACCCCGGCAGGTTCGCTAAAACTTCTGTATAAATCTCATTAATATGGTCAGGCGCTAAATCAAAATGATGCGCACCTTTTACTTTATCAAGTACATGTAAATAATAAGGCATGACCCCGGCATCAAACAAGCGATAGCTTAAATCTACTAAAACCTGAGCAGAATTATTCACCCCGTTTAATAAAACTGCCTGATTCAGAACGGTGATCTGCTGTTGAACCAGTTGGTTTAAACGCTTGCAAGTGAAGTCATCCAGCTCCGATGCATGGTTTGAGTGTACCACCAGAATAATACGTAGCCTACTGTTTTTTAACATGCTAAGTAGCTCTTCGTCGACTCGGTTGGGGATCACAATAGGAACTCGTGAATGTATTCTTAAGAATTTGAGATGTGGTACTGATTCTAGTCGTTCAATCCAGGTTTTTAATTTTCGGTTCGATAAGGTCAGTGGATCACCGCCGCTCAGAATTACTTCATTAATATCGGGCTGGCTTTCCAGATATTGCTTGATATTTATCCAGTCTTCGTTTTTAGGCAGATTTTCCTGATAGGGAAAATGTCGGCGGAAACAATAACGGCAATGCACGGCACAGGCACCAGTCAGGGTCAGTAAGAAACGGGATTTATATTTATGCAGTACGCCGGGTTGCTGATTGGCCTGTTCTTCGCCCAAGGGGTCGGTAACAAATCCTGGATGTTCTTCCAGTTCCAGATGATGGGGCAGCACTTGTAAAAGAAGCGGATCTAAAGGATTTCCGGCCTGCATTTTGCCGACAAAAGCACGCGGTACGCGTAATTTAAACTGCTTGGAAGCCAAGATGGCGCCTGAGAGAAGCTGTTCTGGTGCGAGTTGCAGCACTTCAAGCAGTTCACGTGGATCAGTGATCAGGTCGCTGAGTTGTGATTGCCAGTTTTGTTCTTGATATAGATAGTTCGTCATGCCGGAAGATTAACAATAATAAGTGAGAGGACAAAGCCTGATGGGCGCAGTTTAACAGTTTGTGCGCAAGCGCAATAATCCACTGCGCTATAAAATAAAGAGTGATTAAGCTATGCTGATCTTCGTGCTCGCCTGATGCTATTTTAACGTTGAGCAAGACATGAATAAACAAAGGATTTTCATGTCTGATTGTAACTTAAACAGCCTGAGCGGGTGAAAGCGGATTTTTTCATTGCGGCAAAGTGTATTGCTCATTTAGAATACGCAACATCAAATGAATGTGCATGTGGCAACTCAATGTTCGTGTCAGACTTGCTAAATGACATCGAAACAGCCCATAGCATCAATAGATTAAAGTTAGTAAGTTTGGAGTGCGCCAGTCATGGCCTATTATTCTACGAATGATTTCAAGTCAGGCCTTAAGGTTATGCTTGATGGCAACCCATGTTCAATCATGGAAAACGAATACGTAAAACCAGGTAAAGGCCAAGCTTTTAACCGCGTAAAATTACGTAACCTCAAATCAGGTAAAGTTCTGGAAAAAACTTTCAAATCAGGCGAGAACCTAGAAGCGGCTGATATCGTTGAAGTAGAAATGGAATACTTGTACAACGATGGCGAAATGTGGAACTTCATGGATCCTGTAACTTTTGAACAGATCGCAGCTGATAAAACAGCAATGAACGATGCTGCAAAATGGTTAAAAGACGATTCAAATGAAAAATGTACCATCATGTTGTTTAATGGCGTGCCTTTAAACGTGACTCCACCGAACTTCGTCGTACTTAAAATCGTTGAAACTGATCCAGGTGTTCGTGGTGATACTTCTGGCGGTGGCGGTAAGCCGGCGAAACTTGAAACAGGTGCTGTGGTACGTGTTCCATTATTCGTACAGCAAGAAGAAAGCGTTCGTGTAGATACCCGTACTGGTGACTATTTAGAACGTGCATAATGGTTTGAAAATAGACTATTATCGAGAGGGATGATTTAAATCATCCCTTTTTTTATGCCAAAGTCTTAGAGGAAAAGCAAAAGAACAGGCGTAAAGTCGCAAGGGAAAACAGCAGTACCTCGAACAACAACAATCACGCTGATTTGTATGCATCACAATATGAGGGATTGAATGGAAACTTTACAAAAGAAGTCGACGCTGACTTCGAAAATGATTTGGCTTCTGGTAGCCATTGTGGGTGCAGTCTCTTTTGGAGTTCTAGCACTGAGTCGGGGTGAGCATGTCAATGCAGTCTGGCTGGTACTTGCCGCCGCCTGTGTCTATAGCATTGCTTACCGTTTCTACAGTTTGTTTATCGCCACCAAAGTATTTGAGCTGAATGAACGCCGTTTAACGCCTGCGCATCGTCTGGCCGATGGTCTGGACTATGTGCCGACCAACAAAAGCGTTCTGTTTGGCCATCACTTTGCAGCGATTGCCGGTGCAGGTCCTTTAGTCGGTCCGATCTTGGCAGCACAAATGGGCTATTTACCCGGTACGATCTGGCTGTTAGTCGGTGTGGTGCTTGCCGGTGCAGTCCAGGATTTTCTGGTACTGTTTATTTCCACCCGTCGTGACGGTCGATCACTCGGTGAGATGGCCAAGCAGGAACTCGGAACCTTTGCCGGTATTATCGTGATGCTCGGTGCCTTGGGCGTGATGATCATCATTCTGGCAGTATTGGCGCTAGTCGTTGTTAAAGCACTGACTAACAGTCCATGGGGTGTATTCAGTATTGCAGCCACCATTCCGATTGCGATCTTTATGGGCATCTACATGCGTTTTATCCGCCCGGGTAAAATTGCTGAAGTCTCGATTATTGGTTTTGTCTTGATGATGCTGGGCATTATCTACGGTGAAAACATCGCACAACATCCATATTGGGGTCCGTTCTTTACGCTTTCTGGCACTGAACTCACTTGGGCACTGATCATTTATGGTTTCATTGCATCGGTACTGCCAGTCTGGCTATTGCTTGCTCCACGTGATTATCTGTCGACCTTCCTGAAAATTGGCGTGATTGCAGGTTTGGCCGTGGGTATCCTGTTTGCCATGCCTGAAATGAAACTGCCAGCGATTACCAAATTCATTGATGGGACTGGTCCTGTATTCGCAGGTTCTATGTTCCCATTCCTGTTCATTACTATTGCGTGTGGTGCGATTTCCGGTTTCCATGCCTTGGTTTCTTCAGGGACGACACCGAAACTGGTCAACAACGAACGCGATATCCGTATGATCGGTTATGGCGGTATGTTGATGGAATCTTTTGTAGCGATCATGGCTTTGATCTGTGCTGCAATTCTGGATCCAGGAATTTATTTTGCGATTAACTCACCAGCAGCCTTGCTCGGTACTACCGCAGAAAGCGCAGCAGAAGCAGTGCGAACCCTTGGTTTTGTGGTAACCCCTGAAGCCTTGACTTTGCTGGCACAGGAAGTCGGTGAAAACTCGATTCTGTCACGTACTGGTGGTGCGCCTACCTTTGCAATCGGTATGGCACATATCATCACGGAAATCTTTAATAGTCGTGAAATGATGGCGTTCTGGTATCACTTTGCGATTCTGTTTGAAGCATTATTCATCCTGACTGCTGTAGATGCGGGTACGCGTGCCTGTCGTTTCATGGTACAGGATACTGTCGGTATCGTAATTCCAGCGGTGAAACAGTCGCATAACTTCTTCGGAAACCTGTTGGGTACTGCGGTTGCAGTGGCAGGCTGGGGCTTCTTCGTCTATCAGGGCGTAGTCGATCCACTCGGCGGGATTAACAGTTTATGGCCGCTGTTTGGTATTGGTAACCAGATTCTGGCTGCAATGGCATTGATTCTTGGTACGGTTATTTTGTTCAAGATGAAGAAGCAGAAATATGTCTGGGTCACGATTATCCCGACAGTGTTCCTGTTCATTACTTCTATGACAGCAGGCTGGCAGAAGATTTTCCACGAAAATCCAAAGATTGGTTTCCTTGCGCAGGCTGATCGTTTCAACACGGCGATTGCCAATAATGAAATCCTGGCACCAGCGAAAACTGTGGCAGAAATGCAGACGGTAGCGATGTCGAACCAGATTAATGCTGCGCTCTGTGCTTTCTTTATGATTGTAGCCTTTGTCATGTTGTTTGCTGCAATTCGCGTGATTCGTCGTGCATTGGCAAATCCTGAGCCATCTGTACATGAAGCAGAAGCGATTTATCGCGATCCTGAAGAGATTCAGCCAGCGAAAGGTCATTAAGGGGAATATTATGAATCTGAAGTTTGCCAAAAGCGGGAAAACGATGATTTATAAAATCATCAAAATGACCGTAATGTCACAAAAGGATTTAATCCTGAATCCGAAAAACTGGTCGCGGATTGCGACCTTGTGGCAACGTTTGCAGCAAAGTTTTCGTTTGATGGTCGGTGTACCTGATTACCAGACCTATGTGGAGCATATGCGCAAGCATCATCCCGATCTGGAAGCCATGGACCCGAAAACATTTTATCGCCACTGTGTGGATTCCCGTTATCCATCCGCGGGCGGTGATATGAAGAAGTGTCCGTGTTAATCCTTAAGTCATAGCGCCTTTCGGGGCGCTTTTTTTATCGTTAAAAATTAATATGAGGAATAGACGATCGCGTTAAATCTGATGTCATTTATTGAGCTAGCTGAGAAAATTTTTATAAAAATCCAGGGAATCACTTAAGTCTCTATACCTTTTAAGTATGATTCTTTTCAAATAGATAAATAAGCGTATGTCGATATTTTGACATTGGAGCGAAAAGAAAAATGATCTCTATTTGTGCTGATCATTTTATTTGTTGTCTGCGCTTTTTAATTCTTTTCAACCTGATCATTTCTACTCTTCTAGTATTTAAATCCTCGTCACTTTCTAGCGAATATTTTTATCCAGTTACACAGACAGATGATTGATCTTTTGGGAAAATTTAAATTTCAGTGTATGTTAATCTTAGGCCATGTTTTATTAAGGAATTTATTGTGATCTGGGGCATAAAACAAAAGGAAAATAACGACATTGCACACATCGATACAGTGCTTGAACAAAAGATTGCAAGTTATGCACCCAAGATCCAGCGTTTTTTTGAAGAAGTTAATGCCATTGTGTTGGATAAGCAGGCCCAGACCACACTGGCACTCTGTTGTCTGATTGCAGGCGGACATGTCTTATTTGAAGATTTACCCGGGCTGGGTAAAACCACATTAGCCAGCAGTCTGGCACATCTGGCTGGGTTAAAGTTCCAGCGGATTCAATTTACCAATGACATGCTGGCCAGTGATGTCATCGGCATTAATATGTTTAACCAGAAAGAACATCAGTTCGAGTTTAAACAAGGCCCAATTTTTACCCAGATTTTACTGGCAGATGAAATTAACCGTTGTAGCCCCAAAACCCAGAGTGCCTTACTTGAAGCCATGGAAGAAGGCTATGCCACCATTGATGGCGTACGCTATGCCTTACCGAAACCTTTTTGGGTGATTGCGACACAAAACCCGCTGTTTCAAAGTGGTACTTACGCTTTGCCGGAATCCCAGCTAGATCGTTTCCTGATGCGTTTGTCTTTGGGTTATCCATCACGCCATGCAGAAAAACTTTTATTACAGCAGGAATCCCGTTTTGCCCTGATTGCGAGTCTGGCGCATATTTTTACTGAAGATGAAATTCTGGATCTGCAAAGTCTGGCGCATCAGATATTTATCAGTGAAGCCATTCAGGAATATTTGCTCGATCTGGCAGAAGAAACCCGTAAAAGCCGTCATGGACTTTCTACGCGTGGCCTTCTGGCCTTGAAGCGTGCAGCACAAGCGCATGCCCTGATTCAGCAACGCGCTTTTGTCACACCGGATGATGTACAAGCGGTATTTGTCGCGGTGACTTCGCATCGTCTGGGTTTGAGTGAAGCTGAAACGTTTAATGTGATGCAACAGGTTGCGGTCAGCTAAAGGAGTCCTCTCTTGGATAAAACCTGGCAAAGATGGCTGGCTAAACGCTTTCAATTTTCTCCGCAGAAACAGCTCTCGCAGAAAGATGTCTTGGTATTTATTTATCAGCAGGGCTATCTGTATCTGGTGTTGATCTTCATCACCTTTGTGGCCGGGGTGAACTATGCCAATAACCTGATTTTAGGTTTCTGCTTTTTAATCAGTGCGGTGCTGTGTATCAGTTTTTATCTGACTTTTAAGCAATTGCATGACCTGAAAATTGAATTGATCGCAGATGATGTGGGGCAGGTCGGTCATAGCGTGAATCTGCATCTTTATTTTCAACAGCAGCAGCTTCGCCCCCGCTATTTGTATATCAAAGCAGGGAATCAGCTAGCGAAAGTTTATCTGAATGCACAAAAACAGCAATTTATTCTGCCATTTTATGCAGAGCAACGTGGCAAGTTTGATTATCCGGTGATTCAGATTTATTCGGTTTATCCCTTTGGGTTAGTTCGAGCCTGGACCTATCTTTATCATCAGCATTCGGCCTGGGTCGCGCCTAAAGCTGAAGTTTTTAGCACAGAAAATAAATATCACTTTAACCGTTTTGAACCGGATATGGATGAGTTTCGTGAATTGCGCAATTACCAGTCAGGCGATTCCTTGCAGGCGGTGTCCTGGAAGCAGTTTGCGCGTGGACAAGGCTTGTATGTCAAAGTCTTTGAGCAATATCAGGATGAACACAGTATCGAGATTCATTATGCACATATGCCGAGTCAGTCACATGAAGAAAAACTTGAATTTGTGATGGGTCTGGTCGAGCAATGCGAGCAGCAGCAATGTGCGTATAGTCTGCATTTGCCACAGGCCGAATTGCCTCAGGGTGCAGGTGAAGAACAACTGCGGAAAGCCAAACAATTGTTGGCGCAGGCCTAAGGCGGGTAAATTCATGATCAATGCAAAAATCCGTACCTCGATTGTGCTGACTTTGGGCCTGATTCTCATCGCCCAGATGGCATTTATTCCGGTTCTACTCAGTATTATTTTTGCGATTAGTATTGTATGTATCTGGATTTTCCTGAAACGTCAGCAGCCATTTCCCAAAACGGGCACTTTTCTACTGACGGCTTTGGCACTCGGCAGTATTTATTTGAGCCATCATAGTTTTATTGGTGTTGAGGCTGGGGTAGCAGTTTTATCTACTTTTTTATTTGCTAAATCACTGGAAAGTAAAAATAAACGTGACCTGATTATTCTGTTTAATTTTGCCCTGTTTGTTGCTGCCAGCTCATTCCTATATAGCCAATCTTTTGGGATGGCGATTGTGATCGTGCTGTGTTTAATCAGCTGTCTGATTGGTTTGTACCGGATTCAGACTAGCGATTTTGAGCAGGAGCAGATCACTCAGCGCGCAGCATTGCAACAGGATGCCAAACATGTGGGCAAGTTTATCTTGTACGCTGTTCCATTTTTTATCTTGCTGTTTATTTTCTTTCCGCGCTTGCCACCACTTTGGCATATTCCCATTCCTGAAAATAAGGGTGTGACCGGCATTGGCGCTAGTATGTCACCTGGGGATATTGCTGAATTATCCCAATCCAGTGCCCTTGCTTTCCGGATTATTGGTGATATCAGCAAGCTTCCGCCACGCTCAGAACTCTATTGGCGAGCGTTGGTGCTAGATGAATATGATGGGCAACGCTGGACCAGCAGTTTCGTCAATCAGCAGCCTTTAATGCGACAACCGATGGATACCTCACCCGTACCTACAGGCTGGAACTACCAATATCTGGCTGCGGATCCTTCGGTGTTCTGGATCATGGGGTTGGAAAAATCGATACCTGTGGAACGCCGTTATTATAACCGTCAGGATTGGAGCATTGTGCCGAGACGGCTCACGCAACGTGTTGAACCGATTTCGTTACAGTGGGTCGGGACAGCATATGATCCTCAGGCTTTGCCAACGCAATATATCAAGCGAACGAATACCCAGGTACAGCGCCGACTGGATCCGCGAGCACAGCAATTGGCACAACGTCTATATGCGCAAAGTGCGGAAGATCCTCGCCGTTATGTGCAGAAAGTCTTGAACTGGTATCAGCAGAATAACTTTGTTTATACCCTGAAGCCGGGCCAGTTGGGGCAAAACCGGATTGATGAATTCCTGTTTAATTCCCGGCAAGGCTTTTGTGAACACTATGCCTCGAGCTTCGTGATGTTGATGCGTTATGTCGGGATTCCTGCACGGGTCGTCACCGGCTATCAGGGTGGGGAGCTGGCTCCGGATCGGATGAGCTGGGAAGTCCGGCAGCTCGATGCGCATGCCTGGACAGAAGTCTGGATTGACCAGAAATGGCAACGCTTTGATCCAACCGCAATGATCGCTCCACAGCGTATAGATGATGGCATGCAAAATCTGCTTTCTCAGGATGCATGGGTATCGGCAAATCAGTCGACCTGGAACTCGCAGCATAATCTATGGATCACCAAACTACGCGTTTGGAGTGATTATGCCAGCTACCAATGGCAAAGTATGGTGGTGGGTTATAATGCAGAATCACAACAGAACTGGTTGTCAAAATTAGGCCTCGGCTCAGTTTATTCGAGTGTCATAATTTTGCTGGGCAGTATTGCGATACTGATTTTGGCCTATATCTTCAGAATTTATCTAAAAGCCCGGCAGGCGCAACCTCCATTTGATCGAGCGATTCAACAGCTGAATCAATCTTTAGCTGACGATCTCAAAAAACAACCAGCTGAAACTTTTCACCACTGGATGTTACGTTTATCCCAGCAGGCCCAGGTTGAAAACCAGACTGCTTTTATTCAAGCTATACAGGTTTTTGAAAAAAATCTTTATTCGGGAACCCCAATAACTGAACAAGAATTGAAAAAATTCAAAGATTTGCTTAAAACTTGCGCGGACGTTTTAAAAACTAAATGAAAAGGCTTGTTTTCGGTCGGAAAAATTTATAATATGCCAAGCATTCTAGGTGTATAGCTCAGTTGGTTAGAGCGCTACGTTGACATCGTAGAGGTCTCCAGTTCGAGTCTGGATATACCTACCAAGATTCTAAACGTTATGTTACAAGGGTTTTAAGCGAAAACAGTAGCTTAAAGCCCTTTTTTAATGCCTTGAGTAAAGTGAGCCGTTATCCGCACTATCTGCAAAACCCGTATTTTATGCAGTTATTGCCGTTAAATTTACGTCAAGTTTACGTCAAGAATTTTGGAAATTACGTCATGAAATTACCCAAGCCCAGAAAGCGCGGTTCGGCCTACTACATTGAACTAATGATCAATGGAAAACGTTCTTCAGCAACTCGTGATACCGCAAAAGAATGTGAGCAAGGGGTAGCTCAAAAGATGCTTGAAGCGAAGGTCAATCAGATGGCGGAAGACTTGAGCATAAAACAGTACTATCCCTTCAAAACACTTTTTCATAAATACTATGATGAGCATGGCCGTAAACTTCGCGGATCCAAATACGTCAAAGAACAATTAGCGCCGTTTGATGAAAAGTTTGGTGCACTGGCAGATATGTCTATTCATGACATTTAGCTTAAATATTTCAGCTCAAAGTGCCGCAAATTAATAAATTGATTGAAGTGCTGCACTTGCGTTGTACTCGGCTGGAATAGGCTGATCAGCCACAGGCAGATTTGCAGTGTAGGTTCAGTCAATTTTTTATCACGCACAGCGCTTGCTTCATGCTAGATGACATCTTCTAGGGTTTGCGCATCGTAAGATGTTGCTGATGCTGATATGCCTTAAAGAAGAAAGGTAAGAGCAGATAGATCTGTATAAATGTTTGGGCCTGCAGCATTTCGGCTTGTATGACTTTTTTACGTTGGTCACTACGGCGCTCGCTGGCGAACTTAAGGTTTTTTGGCATGGACTTTTATTATTTTTATAATCAGTCTTCATGATAAAAGTAAATTGTTGGTCCTAACCGTTTGATCAAAAACCTGGGAATAAACTGCAGGATTTTTGTTGGAAAAGTCGCAATTTTGATAGGGCTAAGTGCAGAATTAAAACGGATTAAAGATCTTAATGATATGAAAAATAATAGTTTTTATTTCAAAAAATCTCTAGGGTTTTCGGTTATATTGAATTATTTCAATAGTACATCTTCAGATTGTAGATAAGGCCTTACCAGATACAAAGACTGCATCGGGTAAGTAGTTTAATTAATGGCTACTCGATTTGACCATAACTTTATTCTGATACATCTTTGCATCTGCTTCTTTGATAGCTTCAGCTAACCCAAAGGTTGGATTACGCATTGCAAAGCCAATTGCAGCACTAATTCCAACTTTTGTAAAAGTATTTTGAATTCTTGATGCAAGCTTCTTCGCATGCTCTAAGTTAGTTTCAATGGTCATCACAGCAAACTCATCACCCCCTAAGCGAGCGATAATATCATTACTACGTACCGTGTTTTTGAGAGCTAAAGCCATTCTTTGAATGAGCTCATCACCTGCAGCATGACCCAGAGTATCATTTGTGATCTTAAGATCGTTAAGGTCTATCATAAGAATAGCAGTAGGGTGACCATAACGCTTACAGCGCTCTTCCTCTTTGATAATAAGCTCATCCCAAGCACGACGGTTGAAAAGTCCAGTCATTGGGTCGGACATTGCTTCCATTTCAAAACGCTCAGCTTTACGTATGTACTCAGCAGCTTTCATATCAGCTTGAATCGTATAACTGAGTACCTTTGCTATCAACTCGAATAATGGAGCATCTTCAACAAGAATTTTAGGTTGAGGTTCGGGATCAATTGCACATAGAGTGCCAAAAAGAGAGCCATCTTCTTTATACAGAGGTTGGCCGATATAGGCTTTAATTGAGACTAGGTGATTTATAGGTGCATCTGCGTAAACTTGAATATCAGGTGAATAGGGAGCAATACGAGGCATATTACTTTGTACCATGTGTGAGCAGAATGAGTCTGCCCAATGAAATACTTGTCCGGGCTTAACGTTATAGCCATTATCTTCACTCAATAATACAATCCAGTCGTCACCCTCAGTACGAGTAATCATCCACAATTTGAAGCCAAAGCGTTGAGATAAGAATTTTAAAATGGCTTGGCCAGCTTCTTCAAAGTTATTAAAGTTAATATTATTCATGAAGTGAACCTACTGCAACAGTAAGAATATATATGCGAAATACCCAATATATGAGTAATTCTTATAAACGGGAGCCTAAAATAGGTATTATATAGAAATGTGTGAAATTTATACTAAAAATAATACTTAAAGAAATTTATTTTTATAATGAAATTTAAAATTAGCCTGCGGTTAGAAATACCAAGATGTAATTTTCTTATTACTTATGAAAAAATGCAATCACTGCCATTATAGCTGCGATATTCATAAGTATTAGAAATATATAAAAAGTCATAATGAATCGAAGCTACCAAAAAATTTTCAAAATTATAGTTCTAAAGAAGCATTTTAAATGTATCTTAATTATTAACAACGAAAGGAAATTGTAAAGTCGAAAGGAAAAGTGTCTAACCCTTTATATTATAATAATATTTATATTAATTTAGCGATTTATCCAAATCATTCAACAGTTTATCTTCATTGTACGCATTGGGGGGGACAATCTTATAAGAGCTGGTATATAGTTTCCTTTAAATTTTTTGGGATAAGCTTCACATATAAGAAAAAATATAAAGTTTATTGTTATTTAACTTTGAATTATATAGAGAATCTTATAAAAGAGAACTCGTACATATCGGATTGTTTAATATGAACTTAGAAAAATAAGAGATTAAAATCATGTCATCGTTTCTAATAATTATAGGATTTATATGATGTTTTACAGGGATAATTTTTAGACCACATATTTCCCATAAAAAGGTCAAGAATTATATGGCTGCAAAAGCTGCTGGCTTCTTATGTATGTTACCAAGAGTATTTCTATTTTGTCTTAGATCTTATTTAACATAAATCCCCACGCTAGGGGGACTCGATTCTAGTCTTAAAAAACTTCGTAATTACATACTTCTATTCTTGAAATAAAATCGAGAGGCATTGTCAGTCTCTCAGCTGTAATAGTTTTAAAATGAACCCAGATAGCAGCATCTCTATTCTCAAAACTAATACTTACAAGTTTAACTAAGTCGTAAGGTTCAGCATTATGGGTCAAGATAATATTATAGAGGTGATCTGAGCGTACGTACGAAATAAGCATTTGATGGATAGTTAATTGCTCTTTACTGCTTAACTCACTGTAATTACTTAGTTCTGGTAAATCATTTTGAATATTCACTTCAATCCTTAACAATCTTAAATTTTCTGTAGAAAACGGCGATTTTATCAATTTAGACAACGCTGAATATATTGGCTTTTGTTAATTCTTTCTAAATCTTGTTCTCGCTCGATAAACATAGCGTATACAGTTAACTACCTGACCTACAAATATACATTGGTTGTTTAACTCAATAATATTTGGCTTGAACTCTGGACTTAGAGCCTGAAGATATCTTTTTCCATTTGTCTCAATAACTAATTTTTGAAAGTAGCATCATCACCGTAACGAACCATAATAATGTCATCAGATTGCATGTCTCCGTAATAAGCATCCGGATCAACTGGACTGCTCCCAGTATCCTAGACATAAGACAGCCTCATTTTGAAACTGTTTCCAATGGTTTTAGAGTCCTCATCTCAGATTTTATTCATAAAGCACATATATTTTATATTGCGAATATGCGTATATTCATATATAAAACTATGATTCATTGATAAGAGGGAAGCTCATGAATCAAATGCCAAAAGTCCAAATTTATCATAACCCGGCCTGTGGCACCTCACGCAATACGCTGGCGTTAATTCGCAATGCGGGAATTGAGCCGGAAGTGATCGAATATCTGCTTACGCCACCCTCGAAAGATCAGCTGGTCAACATGATTCGGGATGCCGGTTTGACGGTTCGTGAAGTGCTCCGTAAAAATGTCGATCCCTACACCGAGCTGAATCTGGATGATGCCGGCTGGAGCGATGAGAAACTGCTGGATACCATGCTGCAACATCCGATCCTGATCAATCGCCCGTTGGTGGTTACCGAGTTTGGAACCCGATTATGCCGTCCATCGGAAGTGGTACTGGATATTCTGCGCTTGCCACAATTAAAAGCCTTTGCCAAAGAAGACGGTGAAATCATCGTGGATGAACAGGGCAATCGGGTAAAATAAAGTGTCCCCCCATGCGAAAAAGCTTCAACTTGATTGGAGCTTTTTTATCTGAAAAACACATTGACGATGATCTATATCGGAAAAAGCGGGAAATTGTTGAAGCGAGCGCTTTCTGGTAGGCATATTCTGATCTGGATATCATTTTTGACAGGTCATCTTTACCATATATATGGATATGTGTATATTTGCATAAAAAATGGGAGCAATTATGGACCACGTTCAGTTTTTTAAATGTTTATCTGATGAAACACGTCTCAGTATTGTCCTGCTAATTGCACAAAACAAAGAGCAATGCGTCTGTGATCTGACCGATAAACTGCAGTTAAGCCAGCCGAAAATTTCACGTCATCTGGCCTTGTTACGTTCTTGTGGTTTACTCAACGATCGCCGGCAAAGCCAGTGGGTGTACTACAGCATTAATCAGCAATTGCCGGCCTGGTGTTTTGAAATTCTGGACGTGCTAAAAGCTAGTGAGGTTCCGGTTTTATTTGATTCTTCCGCTCTATCGATTCAGAGCCATTGCGAGTAAGTTTTCATGAAATTTTTGTTTTTATGTACGGGGAACAGTTGCCGCAGCATTCTCTCTGAAGTGTTGTTCAATAGCCGTGCGCCAGAAGGCTGGGTCGCTTACAGTGCCGGCAGCAAACCTTCCGGTCAGGTGCATCCCTTGACGCTTGAAACCCTGCACAATCTGGGCTTGTCGACTGAAGGCTTATCCAGCAAAAGCATTGATGCTTGTGAACAGTATCAGCCAGACGTGGTGATTACCGTCTGTGATGCGGCTGCACAGGAAGCGTGTCCTCTTTATCTTGGCGGAGCGATCAAGGCGCACTGGGGCCTGTCTGATCCGTCCCATTTAGAGGTGGATAAAGAAGAAAAAATGAAAGCCTTTATGAGCACTGTTGAACATATCAATCGTCGCCTGGATGCTTTGTTTAAACTTAACGTAAATGAGCTTTCTCGCTCGCAATTGATTGCAGCGATTAATCAAATTTCGAATGTTGAGTAAGTCACATGTCTGAAAAACGCATGTCCTTTTTAGATCGCAACCTGACGCTCTGGATTTTTATTGCCATGGCGTTAGGCATCGCCATAGGAAACTTTTTTCCTCAAGCATCGGTTGCTCTGGATCAATTCAGTATTAATTCAGTCAATATTCCAATCGCGATTGGTCTGATTCTGATGATGTATCCACCCCTGGCAAAAGTGGATTATGCGACCTTGCCGCAAGTGTTTAAGGATAAGAAAACCCTGACGCTATCTTTAATTCAAAACTGGTTGATTGCTCCGGTACTGATGTTTGCGTTGGCTGTGATTTTTTTGCATAGCTATCCAGAGTATATGACAGGCGTGATCCTGATTGGTTTAGCTCGATGTATCGCCATGGTACTGGTGTGGAATGGTCTGGCCTGTGGTGATAACCAATATGTTGCAGCATTGGTGGCGTTTAACAGTATTTTCCAGATTTTATTCTTCAGTACCTATGCCTGGTTATTCCTGACCTTCCTTCCGCCATATTTTGGTATTGAAGCTCAAGTGATCAATCTTAGCTTCTGGACCATTACCCATGCTGTTCTGGTTTATCTTGGAATTCCGTTCTTATTGGGTTTCTTAACGCGCTTAATTTTGGTGAAACAAAAAGGCGTAGAATGGTATCAAAACAAGTTCATTCCAAAAATCAGCCCGCTGAGTTTGATGGCTTTGCTGTTTACGATTTTGGCGATGTTTAGCTTAAAAGGGGGTGATGTCGTAAGTCTTCCACTGGAAGTTTTACGCATCGCGATTCCTTTAATCATTTACTTTGTGGCCATGTTCTTTATTAGCTTCTTTATGAGTAAATGGATGGGCAATGATTATCCAAAAACTGCTGCAATCTCATTTACTGCGGCTGGAAATAATTTTGAATTATCACTTGCAGTCGCTATTGCAACTTTTGGTATCGCTTCGCCAGTTGCTTTTACCACGATTATTGGGCCATTGGTTGAAGTACCTGTGTTAATTGCTTTAGTGAGTGTTTCACTGTGGCTAAGAAAGAAATATTTTAAAGAGGCTTGATCCGATGAACCTGCCTAACGTAGATCCAAATCTTATTGAACAACCCACCTTTGAAAAAGTCCAAGCCAAAGAACTAGCTCATCCTCCTCGGATTTTACTGCTCTATGGGTCTAATCGGGAACGTTCTTACAGTCGCCTTGCAGTTCTTGAAGCTGGTCGAATCCTTGAATATTTTGGGGCAGAAGTAAAAATCTTCCATCCGAAAGGGCTACCTTTACCGGAAGATGCTGATACTGAACATCCAAAAGTAAAAGAACTGCATGAGCTTCTGGCATGGGCTGAAGGTATGGTGTGGTGTTCACCGGAACGCCATGGTTCTATGAGTTCCATCTTTAAATCCCAGATTGACTGGATTCCTCTGGCAGGGGGTGCAATTCGTGCCACTCAGGGAAAAACCCTTGCCTTGATGCAAGTCAGTGGGGGATCACAGTCCTTTAATAGTCTGAACCAGATGCGTGTTTTGGGGCGTTGGATGCGGATGATCACGATTCCAAATCAGTCTTCAATTCCAAAAGCATTCCTGGAATTTGAAGAAGATGGACGAATGAAGCCATCAGCATTCTATGACCGGATTGTCGATGTGATGGAAGAACTGTATAAGTTTACTTTACTAACCCGTGGGCAAAGTGCTTATTTGACCAACCGTTATTCGGAACGCAAGGAATCGGCTGAAGAGCTTTCCAAACGGGTAAATCAGCGTAGTTTATAAATTCTAGGTGATCAGAGAGACTGAAAAGTATCTTGAGCAATGGAAGGCTAATTTAAACGCTTGAAAATTTTATGAAATACGCCCAGTCTGATAAGCAGGCTGGGTTTTTATTTGATGACAATAAAGAAGGGGGGAAATATTTTGGCTCAATTACAAGCTGAAGTTGATGTGATCATCATCGGTGGTGGACAGGCCGGTTTGTCCACGGCTTATTTCTTAAAGCGTAAGAACATTCCGTTTATCATCCTAGATGATCAGCCTCAGCCTGGAGGTGCCTGGCAGCATGCCTGGGAGTCCTTGCGCCTTTTCTCCCCGAATAGCTGGAGTTCGCTGTCAGGCTGGATGATGCCGGCGACCGAACAGACCTATCCGACCCGCAATGAGGTGATCGATTATTTGACCGCCTATGAGCAGCGCTATCACTTGCCTGTAGTTCGTCCGGTGCGTGTGGAACGCGTGGAAAGTAAGGGCCAGTATTTAGAGGTTTATGCCGGGGGACAATCCTGGAAAGCCAAAGCGGTGGTAAGCGCTACAGGGACATGGAGCCAACCATTTATTCCCGAGTATGCCGGCCGTGAGCATTTTCAGGGCGTACAACTGCATTCCGCAAATTATAAAAATGCTGAGTTATTTAAAACCAAGAAAGTCATGGTGGTGGGTGGCGGTAACTCTGGTGCACAAATCTTGGCAGAAGTATCTCAGGTGGCCGAAACGCTTTGGATCACCCAGACACCGCCGCAGTTTCTGGCAGATGATGTCGATGGCCGTGTCCTGTTCTTAAGGGCGACTGAGCGCCTGAAAGCCCAGCAGGAAGGTAGAAAGATTGAGCAGCCCATTGGGGGGTTGGGTGATATTGTCATGATTGATTCAGTTAAAGATGCACGTGAGCGAGGCATTTTGCAGAGCAGGCGTCCATTTTCAGCTTTTACAGAACATGGCGTGATTTGGGAAGATGGCAGCACAGCGCATGTGGATGTGGTGATCTGGTGTACAGGATTTAAGGCGGCGCTGAATCACCTCAGCAGCCTCGGAATTATCCAGCCGGACCAGACCATTGCGGTTCAGAATGGCCGCTCTGTTCAGGTACCAAATTTATGGCTGGTGGGCTATGGAGAATGGACCGGTGCTGCTTCGGCCACGCTGGTCGGGGTTTCCCGGACAGCTCGGGCAGTAGCGGAAGACATCGCTGCATTTTTGGCCTGAGAGGATTTGATCCTGATTCAGTCGAGTGGATTGAGTGAATAGCATCTACCTGCAACAAGTATCATATCCTATGGTCTGATGCTCGCGATGATCTGGCTACCTTTTAATCAGGTAACTTATGCCCACAATGCGGA
This sequence comes from Acinetobacter sp. CIP 51.11, assembly GCF_000369665.1. Classification (GTDB taxonomy): domain Bacteria; phylum Pseudomonadota; class Gammaproteobacteria; order Pseudomonadales; family Moraxellaceae; genus Acinetobacter; species Acinetobacter lwoffii_S. Next base: position 564,500 of record NZ_KB850129.1, on the reverse strand, counting down.
CAGAAGAAATATTTGTTTTTTTCCTGCTCGAGTTGTTCTTTCTTGCGCTCATGAATAAGTTCTAACAGGATATCCTGCATTTGCTCTGTGCTCAGCCCGACTTCTTTACGTAAAGTTTCAATTTTTTCTTGATCTTCAATCAAGTCAATTTCTGCGTCATCAAGCAGTTCACGAAATCTTAATTCCAGCTTGTGCTTGCGTTGTCTCAGCTCATTGGCCAGGCCATTGGCCAGAATACCCGCAGGAAGTGCTGCCAGACCCACCCCTAAAATGGTAATTAAAGCCCCCAGAAAGCGGCCTAAGGGGGTGATTGGTGTCACATCGCCATAGCCGACTGTGGTCAGCGTCACCACCGCCCACCACATGGATGCAGGGATGGAGCTAAAGACTTCCGGTTGTGCCTTGTTTTCAACCACATATACCCCAGCCGCCGCGATGATGATCATGATCAGCAGGATAAAAATAACCGCCTGAAATGAGCCCTTTTCGCGCTTGATCACCCGCAATAAAATTTGCAGGGAGACAAAATAACGGGTCAATTTGAGTAATCTGAATAATCGAAGGATTCGCAGGTAGCGTAAATCAAGATGTACAAAGAAGTTAATATAGGCTGGGAGAATCGCCAACAGGTCAATGATGGCACCGCCACTACGGATCCATAACCATCGGTTTTTCCATGCACCTTCAAAGGGGTCTTTTTCCGCAATGGCCCAAAATCTTAATAAATATTCCAGGGTAAAAATAAAGATCGAGAATAATTCAAAGGCATCAAACAGCAGCTGATAGGATTGATAGAGGTCATTGATCGATTCAAGTAAAACGGCAGCAGTATTCCCAATAATCAATACGATCAGAAATATATTGATGACGCGACTTAAGATGCTTTCGTGTTCTTCATTATGCAAATTGTCATAAATAAATCTACGAAGCTTATACCAGGCCTTGAATTCCATAACAGTGCATTACGGTGCGATAAGATGCTTTGAGTTTAGCGCAAGCCTGGGCATCGAAAGGAAATTTTTAAAAAATTAATCAGAACTGTGGGGCGGTGATTATCCGGGATTTTTAGGACTGAAGCGAGTGTGCACGATTCTAAAATCCCCAAAGCGTTCTGCTAAATCTCGCCATGGAATACCTGAACGATACCGATACAATACTGCTTCAACAAATAGCCTGCTGTCTTTGGAAGTCTCCAACAGTACTTGCTCGTCCGGGCAACAGATCCTTAATCTGTTCCCACTGATTATCTGTTAATGCATAGCGTTTAGTCATGAAAAAATAATGAGGACAGATTAGATTTTCTTAAGCTAATTGATGACAGGTCCCAGTTGCATCAAGTGATCTTTACCTCTGGCGTTTTTGTTTTCATAGAGGGGTCTTATTATTTTTATACCTGTCCCTATGCTAAAAATTAAAAGTGCGTTGTGATCACCTGATCAAAAACTTGGGAATATGTGGAGGGTTTTTGTTGGAAATATTGCGTTTTTAAAAGATAAGAAAGAATGATTTAAAATAGTAAGTGTTAGATAGTTTCTTGAAAATTCGATATTTTTAACAATGAAAATCTCTTTGGTTTTTAGCCATATTGTATTTTTCTATGTCCAAGCTTGCATGTCACGCTTAGACACGCCGTACTTTATTTCAATGCTGAGCCCCCCATAGGGTCGACGGGCATTGAAAGAGAGCTGATAGCCATATTGTTTTAACAGGTTGGCGGTCAATGCCAGTCCTAAACCATGGCCATGCTGCTGAGCAGATTTGCGCCAGAAGCGTTGTCCTAAATGTTGAATATCTTCGGCTGTCAGTTGTTGTCCATCATCTTCAATCACCAGGCAACCAGACTGCATGGAAATCCAGATCTGTTCAGCCTGTGCATGCAGCAGTGCATTCTCAAGCAGATTTTTCAGTACGGTATACAGCACAAATTCAGGCAGCTGAATTTCACCCAGGCTGTCCCAGTACACCTGTATTTTTTCATTCATTTCTGGATAGCGTGTACATAAGTCTGCGAGGACCTTCTCAAGCGTGGGGCGAAGCCAGATGGTCTCAGTCATTTCCTGGAGACTGTTTTCTGATTGGGTCAGCAATAAAAGCTGTTCGAGTAACAGCGTATAACGCCGGATACTCTCATTGGCCTGCTGCAAATTGTACTGAATGGATTCAGGCAGGTTCTGCTGCTGACCGATCAGCTGGGCCAGTTGTACATGGGTTTTAATTGCGGTTAGGGGACTGCGTAACTCATGTGCAGCATAGGCACTAAAGGCTTTTTCCTGTTGCAGACTGTCATTGAGTTTCTGAATCAACTGCGTGGAATTGTTGACAAAAGGCTGCACTTCCTGAGGAATACTTGCAGGCTTGAGCTGCATTAAAAAATCTGCCGCCTCTGAATAGCTAAGGTTTTTCTGGTTCAGATATTGACTGAGTTGATCCAAAGACCGGAACTGTCTGCGGATAATAAAGATGATCAGAGCAATACAGATCAGCAGTGAGAAGACCAAGGGAACCAGTACGGACTGCAAAATCTGCTGTAGTAAGGTATCCCTCAAGAACATACGTTCTGCCGCCACCACCTGAATATCACCACGACGCAGGACATAACTGCGCCATTCCGTATCACCCTGCTGCCAGGTGCTGAATCCTTCTGGTTGTCGGCTTAAATTTTTGGGGGCACCGCGTGTTTTGGCAATCACCTGATTGCCTACCGAGATGTCAGAGCTAAAAAGCGAGACTTCACAGGCAATTAACTGGTTTGCATCATCATTCTTGGCTAATTTGGATAAGGTTGCATCCCCCAGACTATCCACCGGTAACTGCTGAATCAGTCGGGCAACCATTTGTGCCGATGCCGATAAGCGTTGATCCAGCGTGTTTTGTAAGCGTTGTTTCAGGTCAATATACAGCCATGAAAATACCGCACTCCACAGCACAATAAACACGGCCAAAAGACTCATGGCCAAACGCCATTTCAAGCTGTGATTAAACATGACGATGCTCAAACGGTTTGAAAATATATCCCACACCGCGAACGGTTTGAATCAAGTCTGGATGCAGTTTTTGTCTCAGGTGATAAATGTGGACATTCAGGGCATTGCTCTCAATAGAGTCCTGAAAACCATAGAGCTTATCAATGAGCTGTTCATTTTTCAGGATCTGGTTGGGGTGGCTCATCAGGGTTTCCAGCAGGCTGAATTCACGGCGAGATAAATTCACGGTCTGGTCTTGATAGGTCACAGTCTGGGTATCCCGGTTCAGAACCAGTTCATCAAATTGCAGTGTATTCGAGGCAAAGCCACGGTGGCGACGGGTGAGAGCATGAATCCGGGCAATCAGTTCCTCCAATTCAAAAGGTTTGGTCAAGTAGTCGTCGGCACCGGCATTCAGGGCCTGAACACACTGATCGGTCCGTAGCCGTGCCGTCAATACCAGTACCGGGAGATCAATCTGGTCGCGTCGCCAGCTGTGCAGCAAGTCCAGGCCATCCTGATCCGGCAGGCCTAAATCCAGTAAACACAAATCGACTGCACTATGCCGGATAAAATAATCCGCAGCACGTGCGTGACTGACATGCTCCACTGAAATATTTAAATAGTTCAGAGCAGCACAAATGCTCTGTGCGATATAGGGATCATCCTCAACCAATACAATAAACATAGAACATCCTGATCAAACTGCCATTATTTTATAAATGATTTAGGCTGTTAATGTTGTCTTAATTTTAGTTTTTCAATAATGCAGTCCTAACAGGAGGAGATCAGCTGGATGTTGAAGTGGATATTGGGTGCCGTGATCGGCGGTGGAATCATGACGGGAACTGCACATGCAGACTTTTTACCACCGGATCAGGCATTTCAGTTTCAGGTGGTTTCTACAAGCCAGGATCAGGCAGAGCTTAGCTGGAAAATCGCAGAGGGTTATTACCTGTATCATGACCAGCTTAAAGTGTCTCATCAGCAGACCCCAGTCAAGTTGGCACTGCCCAAACCCGAAGACAAAGACGACCCCAATTTCGGTTTGACCCAGGTGCATTATGGGCCAGTCAAAACCAATCTGAATGTCCAGCCCAACCAGCAATTTGTGGTGCAATGGCAGGGCTGTGCAGAAAGCGGTTTATGTTATCCGGTGCAACGCACCACAGTAAAAACTGATGCAGATGGTTTATTTCCAGCGCAAAATCTGAGCAAAAAACCAAAACTGCTGGCCAGCACTGCACAGCCAGAAGCAAATGACAAGATTCTGATCGCTCAGAAAGATAAGCTAGAAGCTATAGGGCAAACTCAAAGTACAGATCAAGCGCTGACCGAAGAAAAGGTAGAGGAAATGCAAGTTACTGCAGTTTCCGAACCTGTCGTTCAGCCTGAGATGGAATTAACAGAGAAAAACGACTCACTCATTGTAGACCCTAAAAATCAAACTTCGTCAGCAGGCATGAATAGCCAGTGGAACAATGACCAGTATTTTTTAAGTTTGCTGTCGGAACAAGGTCTGTTAATTAATGCACTGATTTTTCTCGGGCTTGGCATTCTGCTGGCATTTTTACCGTGTTCCTTACCCTTGATTCCAATTTTAACGGGAATTCTGGTACAGCAGCACCGGGGCTACCGTGCGGCACTAATTGCGCTGGTTTTCGTTTTGGGTATGGCACTGGTCTATGCGGTCATGGGACTTGCTGTGGCACAGCTCGGTTATAGTTTTCAGCGCTGGTTTCAAAGTCCGGTATTCATCAGTATTTTCAGCATTCTGTTTGTTTTGTTCGCGCTCAATCTGTTTGGAGCATTTCAGCTTTCCTTATCCCAAGGCATGTTACAGCGTCTGGATCAATGGCAGCAAAAGCAGAAGGGTGGCACGCTGATTGGTGCCGGTCTTATGGGTATGATCGCGGCACTGATTGTCGGGCCATGTATGAGTGCACCGTTGGCCGGTGCCTTAATCTATGTGTCTCAGCTCAATCAACCGATGCTGGGTGCCAGCTATCTGTTTGTCTTAGGCCTTGGGCTGGGCTTGCCGCTTTTTATTGCTGCCGTATTTGGGTCCCATCTTTTACCCAAACCTGGCATCTGGATGGATCGCCTGAAGTTTAGTTTTGGCTTTGTCATGCTGGCGCTGGCCTTGTATTTCGCCCGTCCATTATTGCCCGGCATTTTATACCTGAGCCTTTTGGGTGTAGTACTGATCACCTGTTCAGGCTACTTCTTGTTCAAGATGCTGCCTCATGTGCATCGGTCTGTATCGAAAATAGTCCTGATGCTGCTCAGTGGTTTACTGGTCTATGCAGGAGGCATGCAGCTCTATCATGTTTGGAGTCAGGTACAGGTGGCCCATGTAGAATCAGGGCTTGAATGGCAGAGAATCAGTACAGCCGCACAATTGCAACAGGTTTTAGCCAAACATCCTGCACAGCCGGTGGTGATTGATGTGTATGCGGACTGGTGTGTGGCCTGTCAACCGATTGAAAAGGAAGTGATTCCACGTAGTGATGTCCAGACGGCTTTACAAAATGTGGTTCGTATCAAATTAGACCTGACCCACTATCATCCAAGTCAGGATGAGCTGCTAAAAGCATGGCAAATCCTCGGTCCACCCACCTTTATATTTTTAAATGCAGCGCATCAGGAGCAGCGGGATTTGCGTTTGACCGGAAGCTTTAGTGCGGCACATTTACTAGACACATTGCAGCAACTGCAAGGGGAGCAACCATGATGATTTCCAGCGATGCACTGCATCTGGGACCTTTGATGTTGCCCTGGACGCTCATTATTGTTGCCACTGGCTTGATGCTGTTATCTGCCGTCCTGTTTGGATTAGCCAGAAAGTATTCATGGTCTAAACAGCAGCTTGGCCAAAGTCAGGATTTGCTCTGGAGCAGTTTTTTGCTAGGGATGCTGGGTGCACGTCTTGTTTTCGTTCTGCTCAATGCCGAGCTGTATTTTGCAGCACCCATCGACATACTGAAAATCCAGGACAAAGGTTTCCATTTATGGGGAGGGGTGCTGATTGGTGCTTTGTGGTATGTCATCCGAAACAGACAGCTGCAGACCCGATTCAAAGCCATCTTGCTGATCATCTTTGTACTCTGGGTCGGGCTTGGGCTCGCGTTCAAATCCAGTCTAAAAACTGAAGCAGCGTTTCCTGATCTAGCCTTTGCTGGACTAGAACAGGAGCGTCTGGGTACAGACAAGATTCCACTCAGCCAATTCGTTGGCCAGCCCACGGTAATTAATTTGTGGGCGAGCTGGTGTCCGCCGTGTCACCGCGAAATGCCGGTGTTGGCCAAGGCTGCTAAGCAGCACCCTCAAGTGAATTTTGTCATGCTGAATCAGGGTGAGGAGGTAGCCACCGTAAATGCCTATTTAAGAAAACATCAGTTTCAATTTAAACATGTCCTGCTGGACCCATATGGTGAACTACCCCAGCAGCTGAATAGTTTTGGCCTGCCAACGACGCTGTTTTTTAATGCTCAAGGCCAGCTGGTCGAGCGGCATATGGGGGAACTCAGTCCGGCCATGTTGCAGCAATATTTAAACAGAATTTCAGATCAACCTTAAAAAAACGGAAGGACTTAGTATGAACAAAATTTACCGGGTGCTTGGTGCTGGCATGTTCCTGATCATGAGCATGCACACACAGGCAAATATTAAACAGCATATTGAAAAACAGGGTTTTGTGTTTGTAAAACAGATTCCGGCACCGCAAGGAATGACCGGCTGGGTGGGGCATGAAGACCAGTACTCCAATACGCTATTTATCTCCAACGATGACAAATATTATATCAAGGGCGAACTGTTTGATGCGCAAGGGAAAAACCTATCCAATGAGCAGATTGAAAAGCATATGAAAAAAGCGGTATTGGACGATGTCTGGAAAACCCTGGAAAAATCGACCTGGATCCAGGATGGAAAGCCAGATGCACCACGGGTGGTCTATGTGTTTTCCGATCCGAATTGCCCATATTGCTATAAATTCTGGCAAGCAGCTCGGCCTTGGGTCGAATCAGGCAAGGTACAACTGCGTCATATTCAGGTCGGTGTGATCCGTGAAGAAAGCCGTGGCCAGGTGGCCACATTGTTAATGTCGAAAGATCCAACGGCAGTTTTTAACGATTTGAACAAGAATATAGGCAAAAATAAACTGAAAGAAATGCGGAAGATTCCTGCTGAAATTGCTGCCAAAATTGACGCCAATCAGGCATTGATGGGGAAATACGGCTTTTTCTCCACACCGTCGATGGCCTGGAAAAACAATCAGGGTGAATTTAAATCGACTCAAGGCCTGGCGAGGGATGTCAAAGATATTTTTGAACAATAAGATTTTAACTATATGATAGAAAAAGTTATTTTTTACTTAAAACGTCTATACATGATTGAGAGTCCAGATTTACATTGATGGAAAGGCTAAGTATGAAGAGCAGATAAGATATGTCAAATTTGGATGATCCACGGGTACTGCTTGCTTTGGAACGAACCGCTCTGGCGTGGAACCGGAGTGGTTTGGCATTAATTGCTTTTGGTTTTGTGATTGAAAAATCCAACCTGCTAGTGCAACTGGTGGACCCAGACACTTATGCACAGAAAATAGTTTATTCACAATGGCTGGGAATTGCGGTGATTGTATTTGGTATGTGGGTGAATTTCGCCTCAATCCTGCAATATCGACGGGGGTTGACATCACTGCGACCGCCGGAATTTATTGAAGGTTATTACACCCAGTATCCCGTATGGCTAAACCTGTTTACTGCTTTTAGCGGACTGCTTCTGATCATTTCTTTTTGGCTGCACTAAGAAGAGGGCTGGGCGCAATACAGCTCGTACAGCTTTTGCATCAGGCTCAAGACCTTGGGATCACTCAGACGATAGAAAATCTGCTTGCCCTCACGTCGGGTGCCAACCATGTTGGCCTTACGCAATACAGTCAGCTGTTGTGAAAGTGTAGGTTGATGAATGTCAGTAGATTCTTCAATTTCCTGAACATTCATTTCCCCATCGACCAGGACACATAAGATTTTCAGACGATCAGGATTGGCCAAAACTTTTAGGCATTGGCTGACGAAATCGACTTGAGAAAAATCAATTTTGGCATTTTCAGCAATCATATCCATAAATGTCCTCACAACTTTTGATGTAGCCCGTGCAGTTTACATAATTTACCATAAAACTGCTTGATTAATATTTTTTATTATATAATATAAAAAAGTATATTGTATGGGGGTTAATTCATCATGCATGACTTCCTCATCGCATTTATTGGCGGCTTAATGCTCGGGCTTTCCGTAGTTGGTTATCTTTACGTCAATGGCCGTATTGCAGGAATCAGTGGTTTGATTGGGCAGGTATTAAACTCAAAAACCATGTTTAAAACGCCTGCAATCTGGTTTTTATTAGGCTTGATCCTCACACCGTTTATTTATGGTCTGTTTGTACAACCTGAAATTGAATTGAATGCCAGTCCACTGATGATGATTGTAGCAGGTCTGCTGGTGGGCTTTGGGACACGTCTGGGTTCGGGCTGTACCAGTGGTCACGGAATTTGTGGCATCAGTCGCCTGTCTAAGCGTTCTATTATCGCGACCATGACTTTTATGTTTGCAGGTTTTGTCACTGTTTACCTTATCCGCTATATCACAGGAGCATTCTAAAATGAAAAATGTGTTTGCCTTTTTATTTGGTGCTCTGTTCTCTGTGGGTCTGATGGTATCGGGCATGTCTAACCCGGAAAAAGTACTCGACTTTCTGGATCTGTTTGGCGACTGGGATGCCAGTCTGGCCTTTGTCATGATGGGCGCGATTGCGGCGGCCTTTATTCCCTTCCAGAAGGCATTACGTACGGCACAACCCAAAACAGTTTTTAATGAACCTATTGATTTACCTAGAAATAATCAGATAGATAAGAAACTGATTACGGGTGCGGTTTTGTTTGGTGCAGGTTGGGGTATTGCTGGTATCTGTCCGGCGCCAAGTTTCACTTTGATCGGTTTGGGCCACTATCAAGTGCTCTATTTTATAGTAGCAATGCTGGTGGGTGTATGGATTCACCGTAAATGGTCAGGAGCTTAACGATGTCAAACTTACCTATAGTAAAAGATTTTTTTCACGAAGATACCAATACCTTCAGTTATGTTGTACGTGATCCGGCGACCACAGCCTGCGCCATTATTGATAGCGTTCTGGATTATGATCCGGCATCAGCAAGTACCTCAACTATTCATGCCGATAAAATTATTGCCTATATTAAAGAGCAGGGTTTAACGGTCGAGTGGATTCTCGAAACGCATGTCCATGCTGATCATCTGACTGCAGCGCAATATCTCAAAGCTGAGTTAGGTGGCAAGATCGCCATGAGCCAGAAAATTGGTATTGTTCAGGAAACTTTTGGCGCGATTTATCATCTGGATATTAAACAATGGAATGCTCAGCAGCTCTTTGATTATTTATTTAAAGATCATGAGTCGTTCCAAATCGGAACCTTGAAGGCTTATAACATTCCAACACCGGGACATACGCCTGCTTGTCTGAGTTATGTGATTGGTGATGCGGTTTTTGTGGGTGATACCCTGTTTATGCCAGATTATGGTACAGCACGTTGTGACTTCCCGCGAGGCAGCGCAGAACAGCTTTATGATTCGGTACAAAGCCTGTTTCAGTTGCCAGAAGATACGCGGGTCTTTTTATGTCATGACTATTTGCCTGAAACACGTGAATCCTATGTGTGTGAATCTGATATACAGACACAAAAGACACAGAATATTCATATTCATCAGGGAATCAGTAAAGCTGAATTTGCTCAGATGCGCAACCAGCGGGATTCAGGACTCAATATGCCTAAGCTGATTCTACCGGCAATTCAGATCAATATGAAAGCAGGGCAGTTCCCTGAGCCTGAAGCCAATGGTGTTTCTTACCTCAAGCTTCCTCTTAACTACTTCAAATAAGCTTGTGTCGTGATTCAACAAAAAGTTCAACCTTTATTGAATCACTTTTGTGGATAAGGGAGAGGGCGATGTGGGCATTAATACTTGAAGGGCTGGTTTATCGGAGTGCTATTGGGTTTGACCGGTGCCGGTGGCGGCATTCTGGCTATACCGGCACTGATGGCGAGTCAGGGTTGGACTGTGGCACAGGCTGCACCGGTAGGCTTGCTGGCAGTCACGCTGTCGGCTTTGGTTGGAACATTCGAAGGTTTATTCAAGCGTATTGTACGTTATCGCGCTGCGCTCTGGATCGCGCTGATCAGTATTCCTTCAGCCCGTTATGGCGTGCATCTGGCCGATATCGTTTCTCCGGTCTGGCTGACGCTGGCTTTCAGTCTGGTCATGTTAATTGTGGCTTATCGGATCTTCTTTAATAAAGTCCATGATCATGGCAATGCACCGTGTAAGGTCAATCAAACCACCGGTCGTTTGATCTGGAATGTCAAAACTGCTTCGTTCCTGGCAGGTATTGGTATCGTGGCAGGTTTATTAACCGGTCTATTGGGGGTTGGGGGGGTAATTGTTCCAGCCCTGTGTAAATTCACCGACCTTGATATGCGCAGTATCGTTGCGACTTCCCTGATGATTATTTTCCTGATTGGTGGGGTCAGTATTTCTGCACACGTGCTGGATGGCTTTCAATATCCTGTTTCGGTTACGCTGACCTTTGTCCTGGCCTGTATTATCGGAATGTTAATTGGACGCAGTTTGATGCAGCGGATTGACAGTAACAAGGTACAGAAAATATTTGCCACTACCGTGGTTGGAGTGGCGATGTATTTAATCTATTCAGCACTCATGGGCTAAACCAACCGGTTTGGAACTTCAACTCAAACGCTTTCAATCTACCTGAGCATCGTTTATACAAAATATAATTTTAATGGCCGAGGAAGAATGAAAATGATGAAAACTGCAGAGCAATTGATCCAGAATGCAAAAAGCCGGATTCAGGAAGTCAGCGTAAATGAACTGTTTGAAGCGATGCAAAACCATCAACCAATTGCTCAACCATTTTTATGTCAGCAACATGTCCATTCGATAAAGCAGAACAACTAATTTCACCAAATTGGTTCATCACGATATGTAATTTACAGCCATAAAACCAACCCATAGAACTTTTGCCACGTGATGCGATTTGGGCTAATGATTTATGGCATTGAATACGTTGATTTTTACAAACAGGTAGCGTTGTTGAATCAATCTATAAGTATTGTTTATCTTTGCCTTTCATCAAAGCTACATACAGGGCACGTAGTGCTAATTCATGCCTATTGATCAAGTGAATCATGCGTTGGCAGCAAGGCAAGTGCTTAAATAAAAAGCTTTTATCCAGCTTTAGCCATGTAAAAAAGGCTTTGAAATTATTGAAATGAGAACATTTGTACCAAATGGTGATAAAGCAGATTTCTGAAATTGTGAGCTGAGCATTTCTGATTCTTAGAGAATGATGACTTTGTTTGAGGAACTTCCAATAAGTTGCTTCAAATTTAAGAAAGAAATCATCAATTAAGCAGAATCGGTACTATTGAACATCAGGACTAGAGTTGTGAGTTTGGTTTGGTAACTCAACTGATGGCTCTAGTCCTCTTATTTTTCAAGTCAATTTCTTATCCGTGATTCGGGTTAAATTATTTAAATGATGATTCATTCTGTATTCAGATCTTCATAAATTTAAAGGATACTTATTAGGGATATATTCTGTTTTAGACTTAATTCAGGATGCATAAATGAAGTACTCATTTATACAGCAGGCTTTCACTGGTCCCGTGGATATCGTAGGGGATATTCATGGTGAGATTGCCGCGCTGGAACAACTGATCCAGGTATTAGGCTATGACCGGAATGGTCATCATCCAGAACAGCGCAAACTAATTTTTGTCGGTGATCTATGTGACCGGGGGCAAGACAGTGTTGCGGTGATCAAACGCGTCAAACAGCTGGTAGATGAAGGCTATGCGCAATGTGTGATGGGTAATCATGAATTGAACCTATTGACCGATACTTTGCGGGAAGGCAATGGCTGGTTTTTTGGTTCACCGCATCAGGATGATCTGAAACCTTTTGATTCGATCCAAGCCTCAATCAAAGATCGACAATGGATTCTGGATTTTTTAAATAGCTTACCGTTGGCCTTGGAGTCGGAGCAGCTGCGTGTTGTACATGCCTGTTGGCATCAAGAATCAATTGATCAATTACGCAATTCTGGTTTTACTTCGCTTGGCGAAGCCTATGCTGATTTCGTTCAACATACAGCGCTGGATCTGCAAGCCTTAGGTATTAATGAATTCATCCAGATAGAACAGCAACGCTACCAACACCAGTTCAAAGACCCGGCTGCAACTTTACCTTTATTGCAACATCTCGCAGAAAAAGAGCTGCGTGAGCAAATGCACAATCCGATTCGGGTCATTACTTCTGGTGCGGAAAAAATCGCCTTAGAACCGATTTATGCCGGTGGAAGGTGGCGGATGATCGACCGCGTGCCATGGTGGGACAGCTATACCGACCAAATTCCAGTCATTACTGGACATTATTGGCGGAACTTTAAATCTACTGAAGAAAAAACCGGTTTACTCAAATCGATCGATGCACTGCAATGGTATGGACAGCAACAAAACGTATTTTGTGTGGATTATTCAGTGGGTAAACGCTATCTCGATCGTCAACAGGGTGTCGCGTTCAGACATCGACTCGGCGCCTTAAGATTTCCAGAAAATATCTTGAGCTTTGAAGATGGCAATCAGTATTCAGTTCAGCGGTTCTGAGAAAAGGCAATTTTCTGATACAAAAAAAGCAGCTTTTCCAGCCGCTTTTTTTACAGAATCTAGATTTTATTCTGCTTCGATTATTTCATAATCATGGGTGATTTCAACACCGCCATCAGACAGCATTTTGCTGGCAGAGCAATATTTTTCAGCAGAAAGTTCTACGGCTTTTGCGACCTGTTTCTCTTTAATCGCTTTGCCGGTCACTACAAAATGCAAGTGAATTTTCGTGAATACTGCCGGAATTGTATCTGCACGTTCAGCCTTTAATTCGCAGCGTACATCGGTAATATCCTGACGAGCCTTCTTTAAAATGGTAACAATATCAAAAGACGCACAACCGCCCAGACCCGTTAAAAGCAGTTCCATAGGACGGGGACCACGGTTTTCACCACCGTATTCAGCTGAACCATCCATGATAAGGCTATGACCACTTTGAGTTTTTGCTTCAAAAGCAACATTCTCTAACCAATGAACGCTTGTTTGCATTGCAACTACCTAAAAAAAGCTATAAATTTGTCAAGTAACTGTACACTAACATAAATTGGGTTGATACGGAATTTCAATCCCACTGTGTGACAAGTTCACATTAGGTCTTGTGCGATCTATAAATTATCCATAATCGGAACTGTTAGCATGACTTCAAACTTTTCACAATTAAGCACTGATGCGCTTTCTCCGGGGCAATTACCAGAATCCGTGAAAGCACTGTTAAAACGTGCATATATTAATCGTTATCCAAAACGTACCACGATCATTGATGCAGGATCAGAATCTAAATCTTTATATTTAATTCTGAAGGGGTCTGTATCTATCATTCTTCGTGAAGATGATGATCGTGAAATTGTCGTGGCTTATTTAAATGCGGGTGACTTCTTTGGGGAAATGGGTCTATTCGAGGTTAATCCACAACGTACTGCGGAAGTTCGTACGCGTGATGTGTGTGAAATTGCCGAAATTACCTATGAAAACTTTCACGAAATCAGCAAGCAATATCCTGATCTGAGCTATGCGGTATTTGCTCAATTAGTACGCCGTTTGAAAAATACCACACGTAAAGTCACTGATCTGGCATTTATTGATGTTTCAGGCCGGATTGCACGTTGTCTGATCGACCTGTCTTCACAGCCAGAAGCGATGATTTTGCCGAATGGCCGTCAGATTCGTATTACCCGTCAGGAAATTGGTCGCATTGTTGGCTGTTCCCGCGAAATGGTCGGACGTGTACTAAAAACCCTGGAAGAGCAGGGCATGATCGAAACCGATGGTAAAGCCATCCTGATCTTTGATGCTTCATTAGAAGAAGCATCTGAAGCAGTGGCAGATGGTGCCATAGACGAATAATCCAGATATTAAAAAGCAAATCTTCGGATTTGCTTTTTTTATGCGTCATTACTCAATACATAAAAATTTAGAACAAGCTTCTCAGAAAAGATGATTTAAGCCTCCCTTATAATTCCGATAGGCTATAGCCCACTTAATCTCAATTCACTGAATAAAATTCACAGGATGTTTTTATGCAATTCAGACCGTTGGCGGATACCGGCATTCTTTTGCCAGAAATTTGTTTGGGCACCATGACCTTTGGTGAGCAGAACACGCAAGAACAGGCTTTTCAGCAACTGGATTATGCCTTAGATCAGGGACTGTATTTCTGGGATACTGCGGAAATGTACCCGGTACCGCCAAAACCCGAAACGCAAGGTGCTACCGAGCGTATTATCGGGAACTGGATCGCTGCACGTGGTGGCCGTGACAAACTTTTTTTAGCCTCAAAAATTGCCGGACCATCGCAAGGTGGTAGTCATATCCGGGATGGTCAAACCCGTTTTGTTGCCGATGAAATTTCAGCAGCAATAGACCAGTCATTGTCACGCCTGCAAACGGATTATATCGACCTGTATCAGTTACACTGGCCACAACGCCCCACCAATTTCTTTGGCAAGTTGGGTTATGGCAATGCTGAAGCGGCAGAAGACCGTGCCGTAACGGATCTGGAAGAAACCCTGACTGCCTTGCAGGATGAAATTAAAAAAGGTCGTATCCGTTATATAGGCCTTTCCAATGAAACCCCGTGGGGCACGATGAAGTTCCTGCATCTCGCAGAAAAATTAGGTTTGTCCAAATTCGTCAGCGTGCAAAATCCTTATAACCTGCTGAACCGTACTTATGAAATTGGCATGTCAGAAATTGCCCGATATGAAAATGTAGGTTTGTTGGCGTATTCACCTTTGGCATTTGGTTATCTGACCAGTAAATTCCGTCATGGTGCGCGTCCTGCCAATGCACGTGTAACGCTATTCTCCCGCTTTAGCCGCTATAGCAATCCGCAAAGTGAATGGGCAACCGAGCAATATGCCCAGCTGGCAGAACAGCATGGCTTAAGTCTCACTCAATTGGCTTTGGCCTTTATCAAGCAGCAGTTCTTTGTGACCAGTACGATTATTGGTGCCACCAATCTGGATCAGCTGAAAGAAAATATTCAGGCATTTGAAATTGATCTGTCTGAGGAAATACTGAAAGGTATTGAGGCAATTCACCGTCAGCAACCGAATCCGGCACCATAATCATGGTGTTGTTATTTTAAAGCACCCTCCAAGCGAGGGTGTTTTAATTTTATGAGAAATTAAATTTGATGATAAACAACATGGCCGGAAAACAATAAAAGCAGCATAATCGAAATAAGACGCATCAAGATGATTTGATAAAAATGAATAGTGAAACAGGTATTTCTAAATCCCAAGTATTAGCTATAGCAGTATTCAACTTAGCTGAGCAGTTGCAACTGAAAGAATTCGAACTTGCATTGATTCTGGGTTTATCTGAGGCGGAATTATCTCTGGTTATAAATGAAAAAGAATTAGAACCAGATACTACAGCAGGCGAAAAAGCTATAGCTTTAGTAAATATCTATCAAAAGTTATTTAGCTTGCATGGTGGAGACTTGAGCTGGATGCGCCATTTTATCAATTCACCTAACAAGCTTTTGAATCATCAAACGCCAAGATCCTTGATGCAAACAGAACATGGTTTGAGTGAAGTATTGCGATTACTAGGAAGGTTGCAACCGTACTAAAAATATCTCTCTATTCTCTACTAAGCTGAAAAATAGCAGAGTAAATTAAATAAAATATGAATTGTTTATCTTCACCTTAAAAATTCTTCTAACCTCACTTGAAATATGATTTGATTACACCAATATTATTATTAAAGACTGTCTAAATGTTTATATTAAGTTTTTGAAAAATATATAAAAATGATTTGAAATTTTATCAAGCGTACCCATATATCCATCAAGTAGAAAATTTGTTGTGAGGAATAACAAGAATGCGTTTTGAAAAATTTACCAATCGCCTGCAGCAAACCCTTTCCGATGCACAATCGCTGGCCATGAGTAAGGATCATACCTCCATTGATGGGATCCATATCTTGGCCACCTTGATGGATGAAGCATCCAATGTCAGCCTGCTGCAACAGGCCGGTGCTAATCTGCGTGAGCTACAAACCAAGCTGCAAACAGCATTTAGCAATGCGGCAACCCTGACCAATCCATCAGCAGATATCAATCTCAGTCCTGAGGCGGCAAAAGTATTGCATCTGGCAGACAGCTTTGCGCAAAAAGCCGGAGATGAGTTTTTATCTACGGATTGGGTGCTGTTGGCACTGGCAGAAACCGGAAATACCAAAACCTTATTAAATAGTATTGGCGTAAAGGCAGAGACTTTAGGTCAAGTGATTAATCAATTTCGAGGCGATGAAAAAGTCATGAGCAACAATCATGAAGATCAGCGTGATTCACTGAATAAGTACACCATTGATTTAACTGAACGTGCGTTGGCAGGCAAGCTTGATCCTGTGATTGGCCGTGATGATGAAATCCGCCGTACCATTCAGGTCTTATCACGCCGTACCAAAAATAACCCGGTACTCATCGGTGAGCCAGGGGTCGGTAAAACTGCAATCGTCGAAGGTCTGGCGCAGCGGATTATCAATGGTGAAGTGCCTGAAGGACTCAAAGGTAAACGTGTTTTATCACTTGATCTGGGTTCTTTGCTGGCCGGTGCCAAATACCGTGGTGAGTTTGAAGAACGCTTAAAAGCCGTTCTGAAAGATATTGCCAAACATGAAGGCGAAATCATCCTGTTTATCGACGAGTTGCATACCCTGGTGGGTGCCGGTAAAGGTGATGGCGCGATGGATGCCGGTAACATGCTGAAACCTGCGCTGGCCCGTGGCGAGCTGCGCTGCGTCGGTGCGACCACACTGGATGAATATCGTCAGTATATTGAAAAAGATGCAGCGCTGGAACGTCGTTTCCAGAAAGTGCTTGTCGATGAGCCAAGCGTAGAAGATACCATTGCGATTCTGCGTGGTTTGAAAGATCGCTATGCTACCCATCACGGGGTACAGATTCTGGATTCCGCGATTATTGCGGCGGCGAAAATGTCGCATCGTTATATTACCGATCGTCAGTTGCCGGATAAAGCCATTGACCTGATTGATGAAGCAGCATCGCGCATCAAAATGGAACTCGATTCTAAGCCAGAAGCTTTAGATAAACTGGAACGCCGTCTGATTCAGTTAAAAATGCAGCTGGAAGCGGTGAAAAAAGATGAAGACTCAGGTGCCAAAGCTGAGATTCAATACTTGTCCGATCAGATCGCCACAGTTGAAAAAGAGTATCATGACCTGGAAGAAGTCTGGCGTGCAGATAAAGCGCTGGTCGAAGGCAATAAAGATGTACAGATCAAACTGGATCAGGCACGTACAGCACTTGAAAAAGCGCAACGTGAAGGTGATCTGGGCGAGGCCGCGCGTTTGCAATATGGCGTGATACCAGAGTTGCAAAAGCAGCTTGAACTGGCTGAAAAAGCCGATGAAAGCGCAACGCCAAAATTGCTGCGTAACAAAGTCACCGACAATGAAATTGCTGAAGTAGTGAGTGCTGCGACCGGTATTCCGGTTGCGAAAATGCTGCAAGGCGAGCGTGACAAATTGCTACATATGGAAGAATTCCTGCATAACCGTGTAGTAGGGCAAGATGAAGCCGTGGTGGCGGTATCCAATGCAGTACGCCGTTCACGTGCCGGTCTGTCAGATCCGAACCGTCCAAGTGGGTCATTCCTGTTCCTGGGGCCAACGGGTGTCGGTAAAACAGAATTGACCAAAGCCTTGGCGAATTTCCTGTTTGACAGCGACGATGCCATGGTGCGTATCGATATGTCGGAATTTATGGAAAAACATTCGGTGAGCCGTTTGGTCGGTGCGCCTCCGGGCTATGTCGGCTATGAAGAAGGCGGTGTACTGACTGAAGCCGTGCGTCGTAAACCGTATAGTGTGATCTTGTTCGATGAAGTCGAAAAGGCGCATCCGGATGTATTTAATATCTTGCTACAGGTACTGGATGATGGCCGTTTAACTGACTCGCAAGGCCGGGTAGTGGACTTTAAAAACTCTGTGATCGTCATGACTTCGAACCTGGGTTCGCAGGATGTACGTGAATTGGGCGGTAATGCCACTAAAGAAGAAGTCCGTACGGTGGTGATGAATGCGGTATCGGAACATTTCCGTCCGGAATTTATCAACCGTATTGATGAACTGGTAGTGTTCCATGCGCTGGAAAAAGACCAGATTCGCGGTATTGCCGATATCCAGTTGGACCGTTTACGTCAACGTCTTGCAGAACGCGATATGCGCTTGTCGGTAGATGACAGCGCTTTCGATCAGCTGATCGAGGCCGGTTTTGATCCATTGTATGGAGCACGTCCACTGAAACGTGCAATCCAGCAGCGGATTGAAAATGGTCTGGCGCAGAAAATCCTGGGCGGAGAATTCCAGCCGGGCGATACCATTCTGGTGAAAGCTGAAGCAGGTGAGTTAATCTTTGAAAAAATGAAACTTAACTAAACCGCTTCTCCTTGCAACAAAAAACCCAGCCTAGGCTGGGTTTTTTTTAATCTTATTTTTAACTTCGAGCATTGCAACACTTTTGTATTCTTGTTGCGGCGAGCTTTAAAGCATGGCTTAAAACTCAGCTCAGGGAAAATAAAGAAGATATCAATCGTGATAAAGACAGTTAATTCATCATCAAATTACACTTGCGGATGACGGATTTTCCAGGCACGGTGAATCTTTTGATTCCGCTTGAAGTCAGGTCCAATGGTTTCCTGGGTAATTTCTTCAACATCAAAGAAGGCCAGAATTTCTTCATCCATCTCAAAACCACGATAGTTATTTGAGAAATACAAGGTACCATCAGTGGTTAAGCGGTTCATCGCACGTTTTAACAGGGACAAATGGTCGCGCTGTACGTCAAAGGTCCCGTAGAATTTCTTCGAGTTTGAGAAGGTTGGTGGGTCGATAAAGATCAGCTCATATTGCTCATGACCTTCTTTTAGCCATTCGAAACAGTCAGAGGCAAAGAACTGATGCTGTTCATCCGCATGATCCACGGTTAAGCCGTTCAGAACAAAATTTTCTTTAGACCAGTTCAAATAAGTATTCGACAGATCGACGCTGGTTGTACTTGCAGCACCACCCAAAGCAGCATGTAAACTTGCCGTTGAGGTATAGCTGTACAGGTTCAGGAAGTGTTTGCCTTTTGCTTCACGTGCAATACGTAAACGCATTTGACGGTGATCCAGAAACAGACCGGTATCCAGATAATCGGTCAGGTTGACCAGAATCTTGGCTTGACCTTCCTGAACGATAAAACGCTTGGATGCTGTACTTTGTTTGGTGTACTGGTTTTTACCTTCCTGACGTGCACGGGTCTTGATAAAGATCGCATCACGGCCCAAACCGGTCACGGCACGAATGGCCTGTAAGGCCAGGTTGAAACGTTTTTTGGCTTTTTCCGGATCAATAGTTTTAGGTGGCGCATATTCTTGTACATGCAAACGCTCGCCATACAGATCTACTGCGACGTTAAAATCAGGTAAATCTGCATCATAGAGACGTAAACAATGGATCTGTTCCTTGACTGCCCATTTTTTTAGAGCTTGCATATTTTTGGTCAGACGGTTGGCAAACTCCATCGCACCTTCAATCGGTTCAAACTGCTGAGGCTGCCAGCTTTCTAGGAATGGACGTACCACTGCGGCCGGTTTAACCGTACCGAAGCGGATATAGATCGGCAATTTACCATTCATCAAACGCAGGATTTGCGGATCATTGAACGCCAGCACATCGGCCTGTTCCACTTGGGAGGCAATCACAGCCGCTTTTTGATTCGGGAAATTCTTTTGCAATAAAGCCGATAAACCCAGGTATAAAGAACGGTTTTGCGCTTTATCGCCGAGACGTTCGCCATATGGCGGGTTGGTCACGAAGAATACTTTCTTGCCTTCTGCATGGAAATCAGGCCAGTCATTTAAAGTCCGTTCTTCGATCATGATATTGTCGAGAGCAGCTTCAAAACCCGCCGCGATAATATTTTGTCTGGTGGCTTTAACCGCTTCCCAGTCCGCATCGAAGGCATAGAATTGTGGTAATGGATTTTCCATTGCCGCTTGATGACGTTCAGCAGCTTCGGCCTTGATGCTCATCCACAGTTCATGGTCATGGCCATTCCAGCCATTAAAACCGAAACGACGGACCAGACCCGGTGCACGGTCGGTCAAAATCATTAGGGATTCAATAATAAAGGTACCTGAACCACACATTGGATCGACAATGATGTCCGGATTTAACGCTTTTAAACCACCTTTTTGCAGAATCGCAGCGGCCAGGTTTTCCTTGATTGGGGCGTCAGTCATAAAGCGGCGATAACCGCGTTTATGCAAAGAGTCGCCAGACAGGTCCAGGCAGTAAGTATGTTCTTTCTTGCCTGCCAGAATATACATGGTAATTTCAGGCTGTTTGGTATCAATGCTTGGACGTTTGCCTACGGCTTCCATAAAGGAATCTACGACACCATCTTTGGCACGTAAAGTCGCAAACTGGGTATTGACCTTGATATCACGTTCGACATGCAAACGAATCGCAAAGGTACTTTGTGGTGCAAAAATCAGCGACCAGTCAAAGCTGAGAGCCCCTTCATAGAGTTCTTCTGCCACATCACGGGCATCATGAGAAAATTCAATTTCATGCGTGTGGATCGGCATCAAGACACGTGAAGCCAGACGTGACCACATGCAGATACGATAAGCATTTTCCAGTGTACCTTTAAAGGTTAAACGGCCTGGAAAACGCTCAATATTCTGAACACCTAAGCCTTGTATTTCTTCTTCTAATAAGGTTTCCAGACCATCGGCACAGGTGACCCAATAATTGCTTAAACGTGGAGAGGTATTCATATAATAGAGAGACCAAAAAAGATAAATAAAAAACTGCGCTAAGTTTACCGTATTTTTATATTGAAAGCTTTTGAAATTCTCTGAAAGGCCGTGGCATGTGATAGAGAAAAATAATATTCACACTATAAATTGAGGAACTGGTATGCATTTTGCTCTATACATGGCAAATCAGGCGGTCAGTCGATGGGGAGCGATGGCTGCCTGATTTTTCAATTTTATAATGGGGGTTAAGATGTTAGAGAATCAGTTACGCAACCATGACGCTTTTTCAGTGGCCACTTTAATCTATGCGCGTTTACGACGTGTTTCAGGTCGGGTGATTGATGCAATTTATCTGGCAGAGAACCTGGATTATGCCCGGCATGTGATTCAACTGGCAGAGCAGACTCAAGACCCAGATTTGAATCATCTGATCCAGCGCCTGAAAATGGTACTGGAGATTTCTGAAACAGCACAAGATTCACCAACAGAATCTGCACACCCAAGCCAGCAGGAAGGGCTGATCTCGGTCGAACCGGATGAAGACGATATCTATCGTGCACAGGTGTCACATCGTTATATTGGTGCACTGCGTTAAACCTGAGATGGGTGTGAATGCTCCAGACTGAAGCGCCCGTTGGTTTTGTACTTAAAATCAGCAAGATGCAAATCGGGTTAAATTATCTTATTGAAAAAATACAAAGGAATCTGATTTTTTATTTTTATTGTTCAGATGCTTTTTGTACAAGTAGCAGCGTGGCCAACTATAAAAATTCGCCAATCTCTGTATAATATGTTGACTTAACGCATAAGGAATCTCTCATGCACTTGGCGGCATTGCATACACCGAGCCAGATTCAACTCAATAAAGAAGGTAATCTAAAACACTTCTTGACCATCGAAGGTCTTTCTAAAGAAACCCTGACAAAAATATTGGACACTGCACAGTCCTTTTTTAATGACCAAAATCAGCTGATCACCAATAATTTGCTCGAAGGCAAAACGGTGATGAACCTGTTCTTCGAAAATTCAACCCGTACCCGCACCACCTTTGAAGCCGCTGCCAAGCGCCTTTCTGCCAACGTTCTCAATATCGATATTGCCCGTTCGAGTACTTCTAAAGGTGAAACCCTGCGTGACACGTTATGGAATCTGGAAGCCATGGCGGCCGATATTTTCGTGGTACGTCATTCATCTTCAGGGGCAGCGCATTTTATTGCCAAGGATGTCTGTCCAACAGTGGCAATTATTAATGCCGGTGATGGCCGTCATGCGCATCCGACTCAAGCGATGCTGGACATGCTGACCATTCGCCGCGAAACCAATAAAAAATTCGAAGAAATGTCGATTGCCATTATTGGCGATATCAAGCATTCACGTGTCGCGCGTTCAGATGTGGCTGCCTTGCAAACTTTAGGTTGCCAGGATATCCGGGTGATTGCACCGAATACCTTGCTGCCATTGGGTTTTGAAGAATATGGCGATGGTGTTCGTCTATTTAACAATATGGAAGACGGCATCAAAGACTGCGACGTGATCATTACCTTACGTATTCAAAACGAGCGTATTGATTCTCCGGCACTTGCCTCGCAAGCAGAGTTCTACAAAATGTATGGCTTGAATAAAGAACGTCTTGCCATGGCCAAACCGGATTGTATCGTGATGCATCCGGGACCAATGAACCGCGGCGTTGAAATCGACTCAAGTATTGCGGATGGTCCGCAATCTGTGATTTTGAAGCAGGTGACCAATGGTATTGCCGTGCGTATGGCGGTGTTGGCTTTATCGATGCAAGGTCAGTTACAAGAACAAGGTTTGATTGAAGCGATTGCGGGTTAAGGAATAAGTCATGACTATTGTAAAAATTGAAAATGTCCGTGTTCTTGATCCAATCCAAAACACTAATTCTATCCAGACCGTGTATCTGGAAAATGGAAAATTCGTTGCAGAAACAGCAGACGTCTCTGAAACGATTGATGGTCAAGGCAAATGGTTAATGCCAACCATGGTCGATTTGTGTGCGCGTTTACGTGAACCGGGTCAACAGCAACACGGTACGCTTAAGTCTGAAGGAAAAGCGGCACGTGAAAATGGCATTTTGCACGTATTTACGCCACCCGATTCAAAGCCAATCGTACAAGATAATGGTGCGCTGATTCACGGTCTGGTCGAAAAAGCCATGCTGGATGGTGGGATCTATCTTCAAGTGATTGGTGCGCAAACCCAAGGCTTAAATGGTCAACAACCGGCAAATATGGCGGGCTTGAAAAAGGGCGGTTGTACTGCGGTTTCCAATGCCAGTGCGCCGTTTGCCAATGATGATGTGGTACTGCGTACCCTTGAATATGCTGCAGGCTTAGACCTGACGGTGGTGTTCTATGCGGAAGAACCACAAATTGCCAAAGACGGCTGTGTGCATGAAGGGTTTATTGCATCACGTCAGGGCTTGCCGATGATTCCGGCACTGGCTGAAACCGTGGCGATTGCCAAATATCTGTTGATGATTGAATCAACCAAAGTACGAGCACACTTTGGTCTGTTGTCTTGTGGTGCTTCGGTGGAATTGATCCGTATTGCCAAGGAAAAAGGCTTACCGGTGACCTGTGATGTGGCCATGCATCAGTTACATTTAACTGATCATTTGATTGATGGATTTAACTCTCTTGCACATGTGCGTCCACCGCTTCGTTCTGAACAGGACAAAGAATTACTGCGTCAGGGTGTAAAATCAGGTGTGATTGATGCGATTTGTACTCATCATGAACCGCTAAGCAGCTCTGCGAAAATGGCGCCGTTTGCTGAAACGCAGCCAGGTTTCACTGCTTTTGATACCTATGTGCCTTTTGGTCTGCAACTGATTCGTGAGGGGTTGTTGACTCCACTGGAATGGGTGGAAAAAGTGACCCTAGCTCCGGCTCGTGTTACACAAATGGCAGATCGATGGATAAATGAATCAGGCTGGGTGCTGCTAGATCCGGAACTGGAATGGACCCTGAATAAAGAAAGCATCGTGTCACAAGGTAAAAATACCCCGCTCATTAATCAAAAAGTGCTGGGTAAAGTGGTTCAAACTTTTGCTGCTTAAATGATCCCAATTTTATAAAAGTCAGCTTCGGCTGGCTTTTTTTATTTTTTAAATTTTGTGTTGGTAAAATGAGTACTCAACAAAAACAGTGAAACTTTATGATATTCATACAATTATTTACATTTTCAAAAAATGGGGATCGTTACACTGATTAAATATTAAACATTAGAAAAATCAAAAGAATGGTGACGATTATGAATATAGACTTTATAGAACGCTTAAAAAGCGATGTTACGGCGATTGTGCTTCAAGGTGAAACCGAGCATTTATTTGCCAAAGATCAAGCTTTGGCTCAATTCTATCCCATATTTTTAAGTATATTGCGTGCACGTCCCGCCTGGATTGAGAATCTTGGTCAGCAACTTAATCCAAAAATTCATGAATTATTCAATGCAAATCCGGCACTCAAGCAGCAGTTTCTGGATCAAGTGGATCAGAGCGCGCCACAAGATGAAATAGAGCATACCTTGAACCGGTCAATTGTACCGACTATGAATTTTTTACAGACCGAAGCGGGTGCTTCAAGTCCGGAAGCGATTAGCCATTTGCTGGAAACCCACGCCGATTCGATTCAGCGCGCATTACCCGTTTGGGCTGGACCTATTCTGGCAGCGCTAGGAGTTTCACCCTTGGCAGGGCAAAATTTAAATCAGGAGCCTGTATTGGCGGAGCAGACCATCATTGTTCAGGAAGAAAGAAAAACCGGCTTTTTATGGCCGTTTATTATTTTTCTGATCCTGGCGGGTTTGATCCTGTTTTTGGTTCGTAGCTGCATGCAGGATGATGTTGAAGATTCAAATACCCAAGCGACCAGTGAAGTTGCTGCAGCTCAGCCTGCATCCCTGCGATTAAGTACAGGCAGTAATGGCGAAATTGTCAGTTGTCAATTACAGCTGAATAATCCGCAGTATATGGAAATTTTGCAAAACGAGATCAAACAGATCTTTAATTATAATATTGGTTGTGGGGCGCTGAGCAGTGAGGTTTATCATTCAGAATTTATTGATCAGGATACTATTCCGACTGTGTTGAGAACAATGCAGGGAATGCCAAATGTGTCACTTGACTGGATTGGCAATCAGGTTTCAGTGCGTGCAGCAACCAATGCAGAGGCCGAGCGTCTGGCAGCACAAATTCGTAGTCTGGCCAAAAATGTCACAGTGGTGACCCAGCAGCCGCTCAATAGAAGTGACGTGATTAATACCGCCAATAGTGAGGCAGAACAAGCCTTGGCCAGTATCAAGACCGATAATGTTAAAGCGCTGGATGTGGCGACTGCACTGAATTTACAAATCATTAATTTTGATACGGCATCGACTGAAGTTCCCGAGGTCAATAAATTGGTGCTGGATCAGGCTGCTGCATTATTGCAACGAGCACCGCATGTCATTCTGAAGGTTACAGGACATGCCGATGCTCAGGGTAGTGAAGCAGAAAATAAGGTGCTGTCTGTGCAACGAGCTCAAGCGATTACCAGTTATCTCGTTGGAAAAGGGGTCAATCCTGCACAGTTACAGGCAGTTGGCATGGGAGAGGATCAGCCGGTTGAACCCAATGCCACACCTGCCGGACAGTTTCAGAATCGTCGCGTGACCTTTGAGGTCGTGAATACCGAAACGGGAATTGTACGTGAAGTAGATGATGAAGGTGTAGTTGAGAAGACAGGAAATTAAGAGAGCGGCCTAAATAAAAAAGGACGAATTTTCGTCCTTTTTTATTATCTTAAATTAAGAAAATACCGGCGGGCTATAAGTCAATGTCCGACCAAGGAACCATAGCAGGAACAGTACCAAAGGCAGATGGAAAATCAACTGGGTCACCGTAAATCCAATCACATCTTTGGCTTTTAATTTCAGGATACCCAGCATCGGAAGCATAAAGAATGGATTAATCAGATTCGGCAAGGCTTCTGCCGCATTATAAATCTGTACCGACCAGCCCAGATGCACTTTCAGGTCATGCGCAGCCTGCATCACATAGGGCGCTTCGATAATCCATTTCCCTCCGCCAGAAGGAATAAAGAAACCCAGAATCGCCGAGTATAAGCCCATTACAATGGCAAAGGTTTCCTGCGAGGCAATGGAAACAAAGAACTCGGCAATGTAATGTGACAATGACAGATCGGCCGGGTTTAGCGCATTGGTCATCATAAAGGCAATACTGCCATACAGCGGAAACTGGATCAGTACCCCAGAAATGGCGGGTACGGCTTTGGATACCGCATTCAGAAAATTTCGCGGTGTACCGTGTAAGGCCACGCCCAAAATCAGGAAGATAAAGTTATAGGTATTTAAGCTGGAAATGGCCAGAATCGGATTGCTTTTGGAAAATTCGTTAAACATCCAGACTGCGCCCAGAATCACAATCAGAATGCTTAAAATGGGTGAATTTTCCAGCCAATCCCCCGGTCTTTTTTCGGCAGATACTTCCGGTTTTTCTTCTTCAATCTGAATCGGGAAGTGCTCAATAGTTTTAATGTCAGAGCCTTTAGGTGCTGACCAGTAAGCAATTGCAATTGAAGCCACAATCAGTACCGCTGTCATGATCATGGATTGCGGCAGGAAAATAGTCTCGGTAAATGGAATCACGCCCGTCAGATTATAAATCGGTTCAGGCAGACTGCTTTTATTAGCCTGTAACTGTGCAGCTGAAGAACTGATGCCCAGTGCCCAGGTCGCACCCATCCCGATAATCGCGGCAGCCGCAGCAGCGCGGTAATCCATGTTAAGCTCTTTACGCTGTGCCAGTGCAATCACTAGGAGTGCAGTCAGTACAGTACTCATGGCCCAATTAATCAGAGAAATTAACAGGCTGACCGTGGCGACCAGGACAATCGCACCACGACCGGAATGTGGCAGGCGCGCCATTTTCTGGATCAGAAGCTGGACAGGCTTAGATACGGAAACCACATAACCGACCACGATCAGCATGCACATCTGCAAGGTAAAGGGAATCAGGCTCCAGAAGCCGTCTCCAAAGGAAATCGCGACATCCTGTGCGGGTGCACCAATTCCGATGGCGGCAATCGCCACAATGATGACGCCAAGCAGGGCAAAAATATAAGAATCCGGAAACCATTTTTCAGACCAGTCGCTGACGCGCAAGGCGAAGCGCTGCAAAATATTTTGTTGAGTTTGCATGATTAAAATCCATTTATTCTGCGATTATTATTTTGAAATGAAACAGCTATATATAAAAAAGCCCTTAAGAAATTTTATTCTTAAGGGCTGGCTGGATCAGGCAGCATTACGTAGTAGCGCTACCCCAGTGACTTTTTGAATCTCTTCAAAACTGACCTCTGGTGCCAGTTCAACCAGTCGAATTCCATCAGGACTAACATCCAGTACACCGAGGTCGGTAATAATCCGGTTCACCACAGCCTGGCCGGTCAGCGGCAAGCTACATTGCGGTACAATCTTCGGTGTACCATCTTTGGCGCAGTGTTCCATTAAGACCACGACTTTTTGTACACCCGCGACCAGATCCATGGCACCGCCCATGCCTTTGACCTTTTTACCCGGAATCATCCAGTTGGCCAGATCACCAGTTTCAGACACTTCCATGGCTCCCAAAATGGCAATATTGACATGACCACCACGGATCATGGCAAAGGAGTCGGCACTTGAGAAAAATGAAGCACCTTTACGCGCGGTAACCGTCTGTTTACCGGCATTGATCAGGTCGGCATCCACTGTCTCCTCGGTTGGAAATTCGCCAATCCCCAGCAGGCCATTTTCCGACTGCAGCCAGACATTGATATTTTCCGGAATATAGTTCGCGACTAGCGTCGGCAGGCCAATCCCTAGATTGACGTAGAAACCATCTTCAAGCTCTTGTGCCGCGCGCTGCGCCATTTCATTACGTGTCCAAGCCATGATCAAGCCTCCGCCTTTAAAGTCATCTGTTCAATACGTTTTTCCGGTTGAGCATTCAGGACTATCCGGTTCACATAAATTCCCGGAAGATGGATTTCGTCCGGATCCAGCACGCCAATTTCGACAATCTCTTCGACTTCAGCAATGGTAATTTTGCCGGCCATGGCACAGACCGGATTAAAGTTCTGGGCGGTTTTACGGAAAATCAGGTTGCCGGCTTTATCGGCCTTATAGGCTTTAACCAGAGCAACATCAGCTGTTAAAGATTCTTCCAGAATGTAAGACTTGCCATTAAATTCACGGACATCCTTACCTTCAGCGATCACGGTTCCGACACCCGTCGCCGTATAAAAAGCCGGAATACCGGCACCGCCAGCACGTAATTTTTCTGCCAGTGTACCCTGTGGGGTCAGCTCAACTTCCAGTTCGCCATTTAAATATTGACGTTCGAATTCCTTGTTTTCACCGACATAAGAGGAGATCATTTTTTTAATCTGTTTTGTTTCCAGTAAAAGCCCCAGACCGAAGCCGTCTACACCGGCATTATTGGAAATACAGGTCAAATTTTTGGCACCAGTTTCTTTTAGGGCCGTGATCAAAGCTTCTGGAATACCACATAGGCCGAAACCACCGACAGCCAGAGTATGACCATCTTGCACCACATCCTTTAAGGCGGATTGAGCGCTGTCATAAATCTTGTTTGACATCTTGTCACCTCTATTGTTATTACAGCAGACTTAAATCTGCTGTTTATATCCTTATGGGTTGCTTAAGTTTATTTTGCTCAAGCATGATTATTGTTAAGCACAGGCTTTTTGCCAATAGGCATTGGCATAATTGGATGGATTATTGCGCTGCAAGACTTCACTGATATTACGGCTGGCCTGCATCAGGGCATCCAGCTGAATACCGGTTTCAAAGCCCATATTCGAAAGCAGGTAATACAGGTCTTCAGTTGAAACATTGCCTGAAGCCCCTTTGGCATAAGGGCAGCCACCTAAGCCTGCAATGGATGAATCAAATACGCGAATGCCTTGCAATAGCGACTGGTAGATATTCGCAATCGCCATGCCGTAAGTATTATGAAAATGGCCTGCCAAAACTTTAGCATCAAGTTCAGCCAGACAAGCCTCCCAGACATTTTTCACCCGATCCGGTGTTGCTGTACCAATGGTTTCACCCAATGACACTTCGTAGCAGCCCATCTCCAGCAAACGCTGGGTGACTTTGACCACCTGCTTCGGATCAATGGCACCTTCATAAGGACAGTCCACCATGCAGGAGACATAGCCACGTACCTTAATATCATTGGCTTTGGCTGCTGCCATGACATCGGTAAATTTCTCGAAGCTTTCATCAATCGAGCAGTTGATGTTTTTGCGGGTAAAGCTTTCAGAAGCAGCGGTAAATACCGCCACTTCCTTGCAACCCACAGCCAGTGCAGATTCAAAACCTTTCAGATTTGGAGTTAACAAACTGAACTGAATATTCGGATCTTGGGGTAGGCTGGCAAAGAGCACATCACTGTCTGCCATTTGCGGTACCCATTTGGCTGAGACACAGGAACCGACTTCGATGGACTGCAGACCGGTTTTCATCAGGTCCACAATCAGGTTTTTCCGGTCATCCAATGTCAAAGGTGTTTTTTCATTTTGCAGGCCATCGCGTGGTCCGACTTCTACGATTTTGACAAAATCCGTCATGCCACTTCCTCCGCCAGTGGCTGGAACTCGACCAGTTCATCACCAGCTTTGACTTGATCACCTTTCTGGAAATATGAACTTGCAATGATGCCATCATGCGGTGCACGAATTGAATATTCGATCTTCATGGCTTCCAGCGTCATCAGTACATCATCTTTTTTGACTTTGTCATTGGCTGCCACGAGCACCTGGGTAATGACACCTGGCATTGGCGCGATCAGATTATTTTCCGTGCCTTGTTCATCCTGATTATTAAAATCAGACTTCAGGTAATTGAACTTATAGCTTTGACCATTCTGGAATAGGGTAATGCCTTGCTCAGTCTGGCTAAAAGCCAGTTTTTGCTGTTTACCCGCCAGTTGCAACGCTAAAGTATGGGCATCGACGAGCTGACCCTGAATTTGAATTTGCTGACCGTTGTAGCTGGCGACAAAACCTTGATCCTGAGTATTGAACTGAACTTTTAGTTTGATGTCATTGCGTTGTAATTGCACTGTATGACTATTTTGCTGGTTTAAGCGCCAGAATGCTTGCTGCTGCCATACCGGATTGCTTGGAATGGGATTCTGTGCTTGACGTGACAGAAGTTCAATCAGTGCAGCACTGACCACCAGTTCGGCACTGATATCCGCAGAAGGTTTGAGTAAGAATTCTTCTTCACGCTGAATCAGGCCAGTATCTAAATGTGCATTTTTGAATGAGTCGCACAGCACTAGCCGGTCAAGGAAAGCGATATTATTGCCCAGACCATCGACATGGAACTGACCTAATGCATGGTGCATCTGGGTTAGGGCTGCTTCACGGTTTTTGCCCCAGACAATCAGTTTGGCAATCATCGGATCATAATAGGTGCTGATCTCGTCGCCTTCGACAATACCGCTATCGACACGGACATGGTCATTTTGCTCTGGATAATGC
The DNA here is from genome assembly GCF_000369665.1 of Acinetobacter sp. CIP 51.11. GTDB lineage: Bacteria > Pseudomonadota > Gammaproteobacteria > Pseudomonadales > Moraxellaceae > Acinetobacter > Acinetobacter lwoffii_S. The sequence goes on along the minus strand of NZ_KB850129.1, from coordinate 533,917 downwards.
AGGTAGCTGATCTGACCAATCGCAGGAATAAAGCCTTTTTCCGGTTCTTCGGCATAAACACGGGCTTCGAGTGCATGTCCATGAATCTGCAATTCATGCTGCTGCTTCGGTAAAGGTTCACCAAAAGTCACGCGCAATTGCCATTCCACTAGATCCTGTCCGGTAATCATTTCAGTCACCGGATGTTCAACCTGAAGACGGGTATTCATTTCCATGAAGTAAGCTGTACCGTCTTGCTCCACGATAAACTCGACTGTACCGGCACCAACATAATTCACTGCACGCGCAGCATCGATTGCCGCCTGACGCATCGCTTCCAGTTTATCTTCAGGCATTTTTGGTGCAGGCGCTTCTTCCAGCACTTTCTGGTGACGGCGCTGTACCGAGCAATCACGTTCGAACAGATGTACATAATTGCCGTGGGTATCACCAAACACCTGCACTTCAATATGACGTGGCTGAATCACATAGCGTTCAATCAGAACGTCTTCATTGCCAAAACTTGAACGTGCTTCACTTTTACAAGATGCCAGTGAACTCAGGAAATCTTCACTGCGTTCCACCAGACGCATGCCTTTACCGCCACCGCCGGCACTGGCTTTAATCAATACCGGATAACCAATATTGTCTGCCTGCTGTTTCAGGAAGTCGGCATCCTGATTGGTACCATGATAGCCGGGGGTTAAAGGCACACCGGCTTTTTCCATCAGGGCTTTAGAGGTGGCTTTCAGACCCATTGCCAGAATGGCATCGACTGGTGGGCCAATAAACACAATATTGTTGTCCTGACAGGCCAGGGCGAACTGGTCATTTTCAGACAGGAAACCATAACCTGGGTGAATTGCCTGAGCACCAGTGCTTTTGGCTGCCTGAATAATGTGATCAATCTGTAAATAACTTTGTGCAGCTGGCGATTCACCAATATAGATCGCTTCATCGGCCAGTTTGACATGTTGTGATAGTGCATCGGCATCGGAGTAGACGGCAACAGTAGCAATACCTAATTTCTTCGCTGTACGAATGACACGGCAGGCAATTTCACCACGGTTGGCAATTAAAATCTTTTCAAACATCGTAGGATCCTTCTTGTTGTTATGCCGTGGTCTTGATCCAGGCCGGGCTTTGTTTGTTCAAAAATGCATTCAGTCCATTTTTCGCCTCATCTCCCTGGCGAATATGGGCAATATGCTGTGCTGTTTTAAGCAGTAAATCTTCGGTCAAAACCTGTTGGTCAACCAGTTGAATCAACTGTTTCGATGCGCTCTGTGCAGCAGGACCACCCAGTAAAAGTGCTTCCACAATTTCATCAATTTTGCTGTCGAGCTGTTCTGGTGTAGTAACTTCATGCGCAAGACCAATGCTTTTGGCCTGTTCAGCAGTAATCCGCTCGGCGGTCAGGAAATAACGTGAGGCCTGACGGGCACCAATCGCACGAATCACATAAGGGCTGATGGTCGAAGGTGCCAGACCTAAGCGAACCTCGGAAGTGGCAAACTTGGCATCTGTACTGGCCACACAAATATCACAGGCTGAGGCCAGCCCCATGCCGCCACCAAAGGCAATGCCGTGTACCCGGGCAATGGTTGGCTGTTTTAAGGTCGCCAGACTTTGCAGCATTTTTGCCAGTTTGAGAGCATCCGCTTCGTTGTCTGCCTGTGATGCCTGACCTGCCTGTTTCATCCAGTTCAGATCCGCGCCAGCAGAGAAACTCTTGCCTCGGCCTGCCAAAATCACCACACGCACATCATCATGGTCATTTAAAGACCGGAAACAGGCATTCAGTTCTTCAATCACCTGGGTATTAAAACCATTGTGCAGTTCGGCACGGTTAATCCAGACTGTCGCGATCTGATCCTGCTGTTCGAGCTGTAAAAATTGATATGTCATTTTGTCACCCCTTACATGCGGAACACGCCGAATTTGGTTGGCTGGATTGGCGCATTCAGTGCCGCAGCCAGACTCAAGGCCAAGACTTCACGCGATTGCGCTGGATCAATCACACCATCATCCCATAAACGCGAAGACGCATAATAAGGGTGGCCTTGGCGTTCGTATTGGTCACGGATTGGTTGTTTAAACTGATCTTCTTCTTCTGCTGACCAGCTGCCACCTTTCTGTTCAATCTGGTCACGTTTTAAGGTCGACAAAACGCTGGATGCCTGTTCACCGCCCATCACTGAAATACGCGAGTTTGGCCAGGTCCACATAAAGCGTGGCGAATAAGCACGGCCACACATGCCGTAGTTGCCGGCACCAAAAGAACCGCCAATGACCAGGGTCAATTTCGGAACATTGGCATTGGCGACGGCCATCACCAGTTTGGCACCATTTTTGGCAATGCCTTCATTTTCATACTGGCGGCCGACCATAAAGCCGGTAATATTTTGCAGGAAAATCAGTGGAATATTGCGCTGGGTACACAGCTCAATAAAATGTGCGCCTTTTTGGGCTGACTCGGAAAATAGAATGCCATTATTGGCAATAATCCCGACCGGCATTCCATAGAGCTTGGCAAAACCGGTCACCAGGGTAGTGCCGAAACGTGCCTTGAACTCGTCAAAACGTGAGCCATCGACAATACGCGCTATCACTTCACGGATATCAAAAGGCTTGCGCGCGTCACTCGGCACAATGCCGTACAGTTCCGAACTGTCAAACAGCGGCGCTTCGATTTCATCTGCGGTCTTGTTTGGCTTTTTGTTCAGGTTGGCCACGATGTTGCGGGCAATCGCAAGCGCATGTTCATCATTTTCAGCCAGATGATCAGCCACACCAGACAAACGGGTATGCACATCACCACCACCGAGATCCTCACTGGAAACCACTTCACCGGTAGCTGCCTTAACCAGAGGAGGGCCGCCGAGGAAAATCGTGCCCTGATTGCGGACAATAATGGTTTCATCCGACATGGCGGGAACATAAGCACCGCCTGCAGTACAGCTACCCATCACCACTGCAATCTGGGCGATACCTTGGCTCGACATACGTGCCTGATTGTAGAAAATACGGCCGAAGTGATCGCGGTCTGGAAATACTTCATCCTGTAAAGGCAAATATGCACCGCCTGAATCCACCAGATAAATACAGGTTAGCTGGTTCTGTTCGGCAATTTCCTGGGCACGTAAATGCTTTTTCACTGTTAATGGATAATAAGTACCGCCTTTCACCGTAGCATCATTGGCAATGATCATGCAGGTCACACCGTTGACCTGACCAACACCAGCGACCACACCTGCGGCAGGCACATCATCCTGATACACCTGATAGGCAGCCAGCTGACCAATTTCCAGAAAAGCGGTTCCTGGATCAATCAGGTGATTAATCCGTTCACGTGGTAACAGCTTGCCACGGTCCAGATGTTTTTGGCGGGCAGTTTCGCCGCCACCCAAAGCAATTTTTTCAACTTTCTGTTTTAGGTCATCCACCAGTTGCAGCATGGCAGTCTGGTTGGTTTTAAACTCTTCACTACGTATATTGATTTTGCTCGATAACTGATTCATGACGAACATCCTTGTTTTATTCTAAGTGTTAAGATTTAGGCTGTTTCGTTGAAAAGTTCACGGCCAATCAGCATGCGGCGGATTTCTGAAGTACCGGCGCCAATTTCATACAGTTTGGCATCGCGCCATAAACGGCCTGCAGCAAACTCGTTGATATAACCGTTACCACCTAAAGTCTGAATGGTTTCACCCGCCATCCAGGTCGCTTTTTCAGCAGCATATAAAATGGCACTGGCAGCATCTTTACGCAGGCTACGGCTATGTTCGGCCTTGTCACATTCAGCGCCTATGGCATACACCAAGGCCTTACATGCCAACCAGGTCGAATACATGTCGGCAATTTTGCCCTGCATCAGCTGGAATTCACCGAGAGCCTGGCCAAACTGTTTACGGTCATGAATATATGGAATCACGGTATCAATACAGGCATCCATAATCCCCAGTGGGCCAGCACTCAATACAGCCCGCTCGTAATCCAGCCCACTCATTAACACTTTGGTACCATTGCCGACGCCACCCATGACGTTTTCTTTCGGTACTTCGACATTGTCAAAAAACAGCGGATAAGTATTGGAACCGCGCATACCCAGTTTGTCCAAATGCGTGCCATGGCTGAAACCTGGCATATTTTTCTCGACCAGAAACGCAGTCATGCCTTTGGCACCGGCTTGCAAATCGGTTTTTGCATAGACCACCAATACATCGGCATCGCCACCATTGGTGATCCACATTTTTGAACCATTCAACAGGTAGTGATCGCCTTTGTCTTCTGCTTTCAGTTTCATGCTCACCACATCCGAGCCTGCATTCGGTTCAGACATTGCCAAGGCACCGACATATTCACCAGAAATCAGTTTAGGCAGATAACGCTGTTTCTGTTCTTCAGTACCATTTCGCTTAATTTGGTTTACACATAGGTTAGAATGTGCGCCATAGGACAGCCCAATGGATGCAGAAGCACGGGAAATTTCCTGCATGGCAATGATGTGCGCCAGATAACCAAAATTTGAACCGCCATATTCCTCACTGACTGTCAGCCCGAGCAGGCCCATCTCGCCAAATTTTTTCCAAAGGTGAGCAGGGAACTCGTTGTCACGGTCAACCTGTTGAGCAATCGGGGTAATTTCTTTGGCGCAAAATGCGGCCACTGAATCACGAAGCGCTATTAGAGTTTCATCCAAACCGAAATCCAAGCTTTGTAAATTCATTCTTCATCCATCCTGAGGTTATATTTGTTGTGTCCAAAAAAGCATTGTTGTTGTGCTTGTGGTTTTAACATACAACGAAAAAATAAAAAAGTGAATCTATATTCACAAAATGATTTACAATTCATTTTATCTTGTTGAGATTAATTTTATGAGTTATAAAAGATCATCATTGATGCAGGAACGAATGGAACAAAATCGCCTGTCGATTTTGGAATCTGCTCGTGAACTGATTATTCAAGGGGGCTTGAAGGAGGCATCGATTCAGGCCATTGCAGAGCGCGCAGGCGTTTCTACAGGGCTGGTCTATCGATATTTCGAGAGCAAAAGCCAGATTTTGATCGAGGTTTTGTCGGCCGCGATTCAGCATGAAGTCGGAATTCTGAACCATATTGCCGAGTCAGATTTATCGCCAAAACTGAAATTGCAAAAATCTGTTACAACTTTTGTCAAGCGTGCCATGAATAGCCCCCAATTGGCGTATTCACTGATGTTCGAACCGGTTGATCCGGAAATGGAACATGAGCGTTTTCGCAGTAAGCAGCTGCTTAAGCAGAGCATTAAGGAAATTCTGGCCGAAGGAAAGGTCAATGGAGAATTCGAATTTGAAGATTTGAATACGGCAGCATTAGGTGTGGTTGGTGCCATGACCTTTGTCGTGATTGAACCTTTAAATCCGTCCCGAAATGTCATGTTTGATCAGAAGTATAAGGATCACTTTGTCAAACAGATTGCCGATTTTTGTGTCAACGCAGTACGTGGGCAGGAGGAAAATTTACAAGCATAAACACACAAAAAACCGGTACACAGACAAGGTCGTCGTGGTCATAAAACAATTAGTAAAGTTGAAAATCAGAATTACAAAGAATCAAGGAGATCGATTCAATGACACAAGTACGGTTAAGCTATGCCTATGGAACCAGCAGCCAGCCTTTATTGGGCATGACGATTGGTGAAAAATTTGATCAGGCTTGCGAGCGGTATGCAGAACGTGATGCGGTAGTGAGTTTGCATCAGAACATACGCCTCAGTTACCGGCAGCTACAGGAGCAAGTCAATGCCTTTGCCTGTCAGCTGCTGAAAATGGGTATGCAAAAAGGTGACCGTTTGGCGATCTGGTCGCCGAACTGTGTGGAATGGACCATTACCCAGTTTGCAGCCTTCAAGGCAGGCATTATTCTGGTGAATTTAAATCCAGCTTATAAAAGCAACGAGCTTGAATATGTGCTGAATAAAGTCTCTTGTAAGGGACTGGTGATTGCAGCGCAGTTTAAGACGACGGACTATCAGGAAATTCTGACTAAAATTGCACCGGAATTGCAGGAAACCGAAGGTAAATTCCTTAATGCAGAGCGACTGCCACATTTAAAGCATGTGATTAAAATTGATGATCAGCAGCATACCGGCATCCACCGTTTTCAGGATTTACTAAGCTCGCCAAGCGCCCAAGAGCTGAAACAACTGCAACAGATCTCCAGTGAATTGCAGTTCGATGAAACGATTAATATCCAGTTTACTTCGGGCACTACGGGCAATCCGAAAGGCACCATGCTGACCCATAATAATATTTTAAATAACGGGTACTTTGTCGGTGAAGCGATTCATTTAGGTCCAGAAGACCGCGTCTGTATTTCAGTTCCTTTATTTCACTGCTTTGGTATGGTGATGGGTAATCTGGCCTGTATTACGCATGGTTCTGCCATGATCTATCCATCAGCTGTATTTAATCCGCTGGAAACCTTGAAAGCCATTCAGCAGGAAAAATGTACCGCGGCTTATGGTGTGCCAACCATGTTTATCGCCATTCTTGAGCATGAACAGTTTGACGAATTTGACCTGTCCAGTCTGCGTACCGGGATTATGGCGGGTAGTCCATGTCCGCAGGAAATTATGCAGCGCGTGATTGAACGGATGCATATGTCTGAAATCACGATTTGTTATGGCATGACCGAAACTGCGCCAGTGAGTGCACAAAGCTCAACGGCAGACAGTGTCGAGCGACGTGTTAGTACGGTTGGCCGGGTACATCCGCATCTGGAAGTTAAAATTGTCGATGAAAATGGCAAGGTGGTGCCACGCGGTCAATTGGGCGAGCTATGTGTACGCGGTTATTCCGTCATGCTCGGTTACTGGGAAGACCAGGACAAAACTCAGGAAGTGATTGATGCTGCACGCTGGATGCATACCGGTGATATTGCTGAAATGGATGATGAAGGCTTTGTCAAAATTAAGGGCCGAATCAAGGATGTCGTCATTCGTGGAGGGGAAAACCTGTTCCCGAAAGAAATTGAAGATTTCCTTTATACCCATCCGGCTGTTTCAGATGTACAGGTGATTGGGGTGCCAGACCATAAATATGGTGAGGAACTTTGTGCCTGCATCATCCTGCATGAAAATGATCCTTGTACTGAAGAAACCATCCGTCAGTATTGTAAGGAGCATATTTCTCACAATAAAGTGCCGCGCTATGTGCGTTTCTTCCAGGAATTTCCAATGACGGCTTCAGGGAAGGCGCAGAAGTTCAAATTGCGTGAATTTATGCGTGAAGAGCTGAACTTGAAAGAGATTGCTTAAACTTTATTTTTTACGTTAGAACTAATCCTAAAGCTAACAATTAATAGCAACTCATCAGAGAGCCCGGCGACATGGATGTCGCCGTTTCACTGTATGGCAGGGATGCCATATCAGTGAAACAAAAGGGTTTGGTTACTTTGCCCCGTCAAAGTAACGAAAAACCTGCGCAATGGACGTTCAATATATCTAGCAGTTTGAGGTTGTACATTTAGCAAGATTCTAAAATGTCTGTAAATGAATTTACTGATCACGACGGTCTGGTAATAGAAATACATGAATGTACTGAACATCTAAAATCAGAGTAAAATATGGCAAAAAACTTTCACAGTGAAGTCGTGGTCGCCAGTTATGACGATCATATCCGTAAACTGATTCCCGGTTATGAACTGGTGCATCAGCAGATTGAAGCAATTCTCAGCACTGAACTCCCAGAAACCGCACATATATTAATAGTGGGTTGCGGAACAGGTTATGAATTGTCGTATTTATTAGAGCAACATCCAGACTGGACCTTTACTGCAATTGATCCATCAGCAGCCATGCTGAAACAGGCTAGTAAAAATCTGAATTCTATAGATCGACAAAGGGTGCAATTCATCCAAAGCACGATTCAAGATTTGAATCAGCCGGATACTTTCGATGCCGCATTGGCCATTCTGGTGGCTCATTTCATTCCAAATTCCGAAAAAAACGGATTTTTTCAGGCTATCCATCAGTGTCTTAAAACCAACGGTCTTGCATTGACCTATGACCTGATGCAACCCGAAAATCAGCAAGACATCAAAATTATGCAGAAGCTGGCACAGCAGACAGGGTTAAGCATGGTGCAAAGTAGCAAGATGATTGAACGCTTGGAGCAGGATTTTCACTTGTTATCTGCGCAAAATTTTACAGCACTTTTAACCAAAGTCGGATTTAAACAGTGCAAAATTTATTGTCAAATCATGAATTATCATGGCTTTTTGCTCAGAAAATAAAGATCAAAGAACTTTTTGCAAATTCTAAAGTTTAAGAGAATATTCAGGGAAGTATTAAAACAATGTCGGCATATTACAGTTTTATTCAGCGCGAACAGCATGCAGATGGCAGTACTACGGCTTATTACCGTTCTAATATTCATGCACAAGGTGCGTGGAATCCACATGAGCAGCACATGGCGCCAGCCACCGGTATTCTATGCGTCGAACTGGAACAGTTTCAGCCACGTGCTGACATGCGTATTGGTCGGGTCGGGCTGGATATTTTTGGCCTGATAGCCTTTGGTGAATTTTCGATTACAACACGCATGATCCGTCCGGGTAAAACCATTGAACTGGTTGAAGCTGAAATGTGTGCCAATGGTAAAACCTGTATCGTGGCACGCGCGTGGAGAATGCTAACTTCAAATACCACGGCCATTGCTGGAGTGGAAGATTTTCCGATCGAAAGTCCAGAATATTTACCGGTTTGGGAGGGTATGTGCTGCTGGCCGGGCGGTTATATCCAGAGTATTGAAACCCGGGCACATGCTGACCATCGTGCAGGCAAGGGGATTGTCTGGCTGAGAAATTCGCTGGACATGGTGGAAGGACAGCTCACTACAGATTTTAGTCGTTTGCTCGGTATGGTTGATACGGCCAATGGCATCGTGCCACGTCAAGACCCGAATTCTGGTTGGGGATTTCCGAATCTGGACCTGCAGATTCATATGCACCGTCTGCCGCAGGGTAAATGGCTGGGACTGGAAGTGGTACAGCAATATGGTGAAGATGGTATCGGTTTAACCAGCGGAATCCTGCATGATGTTCATGGACCTTTTGGTCGAAGTGAACAGATTCTGACCCTGCGAAAGTTCTAAAGTCTATTCGAAACATCAAGGCTAATTGCCTCAATCTTTATTTATTGGCATGCTGTGCGTAATTTATCAGGAAGAACAGCAGATGCGGATCAGTATGATTGGGGCAGGGCGAGTGGCATATCATCTTGCCCTGGTATTGTCAGCACAACATGAGATCGTACAGATCTACAGTCGAACCCTAGAAAAAGCACAGCAACTGGCTGAGCAATTCAACGCTCAGGCAATCGCTCAGCCTGAACAGCTGGATCATGAGGTGGATCTGGTCATTATCGCGGTCAGTGATCAGTCGATTGTCAGCGTCATTGAAAAGATTCATCCGTATCTGCAGCAGAATCTGATCGTACATACCTCTGGCAGCACTCATCTCGATTTACTGAAAAATGTGCATGCGCGTGCAGGCGTATTTTATCCTTTACAGACCTTTAGTCTGGAACGCCAGATTAATTGGCAGCAGACGCCAGTGTTTATTGAAGCGGTGAATGAACAGGACCAAATCCTGTTATTAGAATTGGCAAATAGCCTAAGCAATCGTGTTTATACTTATAGTTCTAGTCAACGTCTCAGTTTGCATCTTGCAGCGGTATTTGCCTGTAACTTTGCCAATTATTGCTATGACATGGCCAAGCAGGTAGTGGATGCACAACAGGTCGATTTCAGTTTGCTGTATCCCTTAATACTGGAAACCGCCAATAAAGCCACTCAGAATGATCCTAAACAAATGCAGACCGGTCCAGCGATGCGTGGTGATCAGAATATTTTAAATATGCATCAGCAGATGTTGGCCAATATGCAGCGGGAAGATTTGCAAAATGTCTATCAGTTATTGAGCCAGCAGATTCTCACGCGTCATCGAAAATAAAAGAGCCGGAATTTTTAGTCTAAAATAAAATACTCAATTCTTTTTCCTCTTTAATTTTGGTGAAAAATGAAAAGAAAAAATAATAAAAAATGGAAATGGTATAAAGATGAAAATCTATTTTTCTTCTTAAGTGTTATTTCGGGTGCATTTGTCTTTATATAAGTAGATTGCAAAATTTTTCCCATAAAAAAGCGCTGATTAATCAGCGCTTTTTTGAATCTTGGATTAAGAAATTTTCTTGAAGATAAAATCATTAATCTTGTGGCCGGCTTCAATGCCGCGACGTTCAAACTTGGTTTGTGGACGCCATTCTGGACGAGGGTAGCTGTTGCCTTTGCCCGCCAGATTTTCCAGTCGTGGACGTTCTTCCAATACTTCAATCATCCATTCAGCATACGGTTCCCAGTCGGTTGCCGCATGGAAAGTTCCGCCAAGTTCCAGCTTTTGCTCCACCAGTGGCATACGGTCATGCGAAACAAAACGGCGTTTAAAGTGACGTTTTTTCTGCCATGGATCAGGGAAGTATAACTGAACTGTATTAATACTATTGTCCGGCATTTCACGCAGCACTTGAATTGCATCAGCATCCAGCACACGTAAGTTCGTCAGGCCTTCAACACCTGCTTCATACACGCACTGCGCAATTCCAGGTACATGGACTTCAATTCCGACAAAGTTTCGTTCAGGATTGGCTTTGGCCATCAATACCAGTGAACGGCCCATACCAAAACCGATTTCTACAGTCAAAGGACGTTCAGGATGTTCAAAGTGCTGACGCAAATCACCGACTGGATATTCCAAAATTAAGTGACCATATTGTTCAAGCGCAGTACGTTGGGAGGTGTTTAGCGGCATTGAGCGGCGCATAAACGTCACGATTTCACGGTGCTCGCTTAAGTTTTCCAGCTCCACGACTTGCTGGTCTAATTGATCGTTCGACATAACTTTGGCAAATCTAAAAATTCAGAATGCGGTATTTTAAGTCCTGAGCCGAGCAAGTCAAACTTTTCTCGGTATTTCTCCATAAAAATCGGCAAGATCTTCCAGATAAAATAAAAGAGCCAATTGAAGCTCTTTTATTAATCACCGTTCATCAGTTACTAAAACGGTCAATCAGTGTACTGCTGGCTTCATTTAAACCGATTACCCTTACATCTATCCCTTGGGCTTTAAACTTCTGAATCACATTATTCAGCATATTCACTGAGGTCACATCCCAAATATGCGCGTGGGTCAGATCCAGTTCGACATGCTCAAGCTTCTCTTTAAAATCAAAGAACTGATAGAATTTTTCTGAACTGCTAAAGAATATCTGTCCAGAAATAAAGTAGCTGCGTGAATGAGCCGAATTCAAATGCGTATAGACATGTACGGTTCTTTCCAGTTTATTAATAAAGAACAGGGCAGAGAGCAATACGCCGACAAATACACCAAGCGCCAGATTATGAGTGGCAAGCACGACAATAATCACGGCAATCATCACGGTATTAAATTCTAGCGGATGTTTGCTGAATTGCTTGATTGCTCCCCATTGAAAGGTGGTAAATGCCACCATAATCATGATCGCAACCAGAGCTGCCATTGGGATATAAGCCAGCCAGTCTTTCAAAAAAACCACGAGACACAGCAGAAACACGCCAGCGACCAGAGTCGATAAACGGGTACGTGCCCCTGAAGACACATTGATAATTGACTGGCCGATCATGGCACAACCGGCCATCCCGCCCATAAAGCCGCTGACAATATTGGCCATACCCTGACCACGACATTCCTGATGACGGTCACCTTCAGTTCCGGTCACTTCATCAATGACCGTAGTGGTCATCATGCTTTCCAGCAAACCGACAGTCGCCAAGGTAAAGGAATAAGGCAGGATAATTTGCAAGGTTTCCAGATTGAGTGGAATTTCTGGAATCAGGAATACTGGCAAAGTATCCGGGAATTGCCCCAGATCGCTCACGGTACGCATATCTGCACCCAACAACAGCGCTAGCCCGCTTAAAACTATAATACAGATTAAAGGTGAGGGAATGGCTTTACCGATTTTAGGGATATAAGGAAACAGATAAATAATCGCCAGACCAATCGCAATAAACAGATAACCGGTGCTATCCATCCGGTTAATTTCCGGGATTTGTGCCACAAATATCAGGATCGCCAAGGCATTTAAAAATCCATAGACCACAGCCTGCGATACAAAGCGCATTAATTTAGCGACTTTAAAATAACCGGCAATGACCTGAATGATACCGGTCAGAATTGTGGCAGCCAACAGATATTGCAGACCATGTTCTTTTACCAAGGTAATCATCAAAAGCGCCATAGCACCTGTAGCCGCAGAGATCATGGCAGGACGGCCGCCAAAAAAGGCAATGGATACTGCAATGCAGAAAGAGGCATACAAACCGACTTGCGGATCAACACCGGCAATGGCAGAGAAGGCAATTGATTCAGGAATCAGGGCAAGTCCCACCACCAGACCTGCCAGTACATCTGTGCGGATATTGGAAAACCATTCTTCTTTTTTCAGGCTAATCACGAAATATCATCTAAATTTGGAAAACCTGTGTATGTTAAACAGATAGAGATAAAAATCTACACAAGATTGACTTGCAAAAGCCCGGAATATCCTGAATATTGAATGAGTAACTGTCTTGAGATCACAGTTACGCTTTTTTGCAATTTACAGGTTTGATCACTTGAAAGTTTGTCAGAAGCGATTTAAAACATTGAGAAGTGTATAACAAGGATCAGAAATGAAGCTTTACTATTCGCCAGGTGCCTGCTCACTGGCAGCTCATATTATTTTAAATGAAATTAATGTCGATTTTGATTTGGAACGTGTTGATTTAAAAACACATAAAACAGAAAAAGGTACGGATTATTACGAAGTTAATCCTAAAGGCTATGTACCAGCGTTAGAAATTAACCCTGGTCTGATCCTGACAGAAAATGTTGCAATTCTACCGTTTCTTGCTCAACACGATCCAAAACAAGATCTGATTCCACCATCGGGCATGGGACGTGCCAAAGTGCTGGAATGGTTAGGTTATCTGAACTCTGAACTACATGATGCCTATGCGGTGTTCTTCGGTGGCAAGTTATCCGAAGATGAAAAGAAAAAAGCCTATGCAGAGATTGATCGACTATTGAGTTATATCGATAAAGCTATCGGTGAATCGGACAATGATTATCTGGTGGATGATAACTTTGGGCCTGCGGATGCCTATCTATTTGTCTTGACCAACTGGTCGAACCAGATTGAGCATGATTTGAGTCCATATAAAAATATTATTCATATCCGTAATAAAGTGGCAGAACGTCAGTCTGTACAGATTGCTATGCGTGATGAAGGTCTGATTCCTTAACTAAAAACAAAAATAAAGGACTCAATTGAGTCCTTTATTTTTGTTCATGAAAATTTATTTAAAGAAATAGCCGGTTTCCGGTGAGCTGGCATTGGCCATACGCTTGCGCGGCATACGGCCTGCAAGAAAAGCTTCTCGGCCTGCTTCAACGGCTTTTTTCATCGCAGATGCCATTAATACCGGATTTTGTGCAGCTGCAATCGCTGTATTCATGAGTACACCATCACAACCCAGTTCCATCGCAATCGCGGCATCACTCGCTGTACCGACACCGGCATCGACTAGGACAGGAACTTTGGCATTTTCCTTGATGATTGACAGGGTATGTGGATTCAGAATGCCCAGACCAGAACCAATCAGGCTACCCAATGGCATAATCGCAACACAGCCCATGCTTTCCAGCTCTTGCGCCACGATCGGATCATCCGAGGTATAAACCATGATCTCAAAGCCATCGTCAATCAAGGTACGCGCAGCTTTCAGTGTTTCAGTCACATTTGGGTAAAGTGTTTTTTCATCACCCAATACTTCCAGTTTGACCAGATTGTGGCCATCGAGCAGCTCACGCGCCAGCATACAGGTACGAACAGCGCTATTGGCATCGAAACAACCTGCGGTATTCGGCAAAATGGTATATTTTTCCGGAGGAATGACTGACAGCAGATTCGGCTGGTCAGGATCTTGGCCAATATTGACACGGCGAATAGCGACAGTGACAATCTCTGCACCACTGGTTTCAATGGCCTGCTGAGTTTCATTTAAATCTTTGTATTTGCCCGTGCCTACCAAAAGGCGTGACTGGAATTGGCGTGAACCAATCTGTAATAAATCTTGCATAATTGTCCCGAGTATTAGCCGCCACCGACCGCGTGAATAATTTCTATTTTGTCTGTATCGCAAATTGGCGTATCGCCCAATCTGCTTTTAGGAATAATCATTTCATTGACTTCAACTGCAAAACGCTTACCCTCAAGCGCCATACTCTGAATCAGTTCCAGCAGATTCTTGCAGTGAGTTTCCTGTTGTTCGCCATTGATATAAATCATCATTCTAGCAACCCTCCATGATTAAGTGTTGTTCAGACTTATCTGGCGTATTTTAAAGCATTCCAGGCCAGAATTAACCATCCGGCAATCATTAAAGCACCGCCAATAGGTGTAATAACCCCTAAACCGCGGGGTAATCCTAAGGCCATGATATACAGTGAGCCAGAAAACAGTAAAATGCCGACCTGAATCAGACCGAAGCTCCATTGAATGGGCAATGCAGGGATGACTTTCGCCAGTAAAGAAAGAATCAGTAGTCCTAAGGCATGATAGAAAAAATAATCCGTTGCCGTTTGCCACCAGCCGAGCTGTGCTTCAGTCGCCCGCGCTTTTAAACCATGTGCACCAAAAGCACCGAGCATGACTGCAAGTGCCAAATTAAGTGCTGAAATCGCAATCCACATTTGAATTGATCTTCCTGATAAAGTTTGCGCTCAACCTTAGCATAAATTCAAAATGTGGACATAAAAAAGCCTTCATCAAAGAAGGCTTTTTCGAGGTAAATCAGTAACAGAATTTGGTGTTAATTGGATGACATCGCCACTTTAATTTTTTCCATGGCATTTTTTTCCAGCTGACGAATACGTTCCGCAGAAACATTATATTCGGCTGCAAGCTCATGCAGGGTCGATTTCTCGTCATCTAGCCAGCGACGCTGCAAGATATTACGTGAACGATCATCTAGCTGATCCATGGCTTCATGCAGGGCAGAGGTGCTTTGCTCCTCATAGTCTTCATTTTCAATCAGACGAGCCGGGTCATAACGATTATCTTCAAGATATAACGCTGGTGCCACATGGGTGGAACCTTCATCATCGTCATCGCTTGATGCATCAAAAGCCGCATCATACGCCGTCAGACGGCCTTCCATTTCCAGTACTTGTTCTGGTGTGACATTTAAATCATTGGCAATAGACTGTGCTTCTGCGAGCGTCAACTTTTTCGATGATTTCTTCAGGCTGCGCAGATTAAAGAACAGTTTACGTTGCGCTTTAGTGGTGGCGATTTTCACGATACGCCAGTTACGGATCACGTATTCGTGAATTTCCGCCTTGATCCAGTGCACGGCAAATGACACCAAACGTACGCCCATATTCGGGTCAAAACGTTTCACAGCTTTCATCAGACCCAGGTTGCCTTCCTGAATCAGGTCACCTTGTGGCAGACCATAACCTGCATAACTACGCGCAATATGTACCACAAAACGCAAGTGCGACATGACCAGCATTTTCGCTGCATCTAAATCTTGGTCATAGTAATAGCGTTCAGCCAACTCTTTTTCTTGTTCGGCTGTTAAAATCGGAATCTGATTGACAGTGCTGATATAAGCACCGAGGTTGACACCTGGCGCCGATAATGACAGGGGCATCAACTGATTGCGGCTGTCACTCATGTGTTCTCCTTGAAGTGCGGGATAACCCTAAACTAGGTTTTATCTTAATCCAATCTCTCCGCAAATAATGGATATTTGGGTAGAGAAATGTAAAAAAGTATACGAAAGTGAAGATCAACAGTTTAATTGAAAATTTTTAAGATTCAATTAAGTAGTGAAACTCTGTATCAGAAATTTTTTTAAATTCAAGCTTGAGCTGATGCAGCTGACAATAGCGGCTGACATCTGTCTGGCTATGCGGATCAGATGATTTCAGCAGGAATGTTTTCTGATTTCCGGCCTTTAGTGCGCGCTTTAACATTAATAGCGGCATCGGGCACGGTTTTCCCATAGCGTCTATAAGGCTGAATTGCGCTGGATATTCGGACATTGCGGTTTTATTTAGATAGCAGAAAAGGCTATAAATAGTAGCAAATATGATGCCAGAACCAAACTGGTTTCAGAAAAAGAAGATTTAAATGACTTTATAAAGTCTTTTGACAATTTTCATGAAAAAAATAACTAAATCAAACAGAACATGCTAAAAAAAATCTATTAATTGTGATAAACCCATGTTAAGCTCGTTACGTATTTGGGACTTTGAATAAACAAAGTGATTGTTTTTCACCCTATTACATAAATGGATGTAACCGGGATTTTGTTGATAGTTTTACAGAATGATTACAAGCTTAAAAATAATATTTTCAAACTTGTTTGCTCTGCTGTTTGCAACACCGGGTGGTCCTTCTTTTAGTTTCAATGAGGATTAACTTATGACAGCTGCTCGCGAACAAGGCGTAGTTAAGTGGTTTAACGATACTAAAGGCTTCGGCTTTATTCAACGTAACGGCGGCGATGACGTATTCGTTCATTTCCGTGCTATCCAAGGTGACGGTCACCGTTCACTTCGTGACGGCCAACGTGTTGAATTCAGTGTTGTTAAAGGCCAAAAAGGCTTTCAAGCTGAAGAAGTTCAACCATTAGACTAATCTTCGGATTAAGCTAAAAAGAAAACGCTCCAATATAACTTGGGGCGTTTTTTGTTTATACTATCCCTATCTTAGTGATTACCCAATTAGAGCACCGCTTTATGTCATCTGGTTTTGAAACCTTAAATTTACATCCCAATCTAAAAAAAGCGATTGATGCTTTAGGCTTTACCACCATGACGCCTATCCAGCAGAAGGTTTTGAAATTCACGCTGGCAGGACATGATGCCATTGGCCGTGCACAGACAGGTACAGGTAAAACTGCGGCCTTTTTAATTAGTATCATGAATGATCTATTAAATAATCCGATTCAGGAACAACGCTATCGCGGCGAACCGCGTGCGCTGATTTTGGCACCGACTCGTGAACTGGCATTGCAGATTGAAAGCGATGCACAGGATCTGGCGAAATATGCTGGTCTCAATGTGGTGACGTTGCTGGGTGGTGTGGATTTTGACAAGCAAAAGAACCAGCTTAATAAAGCGCCTGTCGATATTATGGTGGCTACACCGGGTCGTTTGATCGATTTTGTAGAACAAAAAGAAGTCTGGCTGGATCAGATTGAATTTTTGGTCATTGATGAAGCCGACCGCTTACTAGATATGGGCTTTATTCCTTCAGTAAAGCGCATTGTGCGTTTCTCGCCGCGTAAAGAACAACGTCAGACTTTAATGTTCTCTGCAACTTTCAGCTACGATGTGCTGAATCTAGCGCAGCAATGGTTATTTGAACCGGTCACAGTTGAAATTGAACCGGAAAAGAAAACCAATGCTGATGTCGAGCAACGGGTTTATATGGTCGCCAAGGCGGACAAATATAAATTATTGCAAGAAATTCTGCGTGATGAACCGATTGAAAAAGTCATGATCTTCGCTAACCGTCGTGATCAGGTGCGTAAACTTTATGATCATTTAAAACGTGATGGTTATAAAGTGGTGATGCTGTCTGGCGAGATTGCTCAGGACAAACGCATTAAAATGCTGGATCAGTTCAAAAATGGTAAACATAACATCATGATTGCAACGGATGTGGCAGGTCGTGGCATCCATGTTGATGGTGTATCGCATGTGGTGAACTTCACCTTGCCGGAACAGTCGGATGATTATGTGCATCGTATTGGCCGTACCGGTCGTGCGGGAACCAGTGGTGTGAGTATCAGTTTCCTTGCAGAAGATGATGCGTTCTATCTGCCCGAAATTGAAAAAGCCATTGGGCAAAAATTGCCTTTGACCCGCCTGGAAGGTTATTGTTAATCCAGATCATAGAAAAACCGCTCTTGAAGAGCGGTTTTTTATTGCGCTATGGTTTATTAGCTTATTTGGCCTGACAGCGGAATGTAAGAACCGTCTGATAATCATCATTCTGGTTTAAACCGGTATTGGTACCTGCGATATTCCCGAGAACGGTAGCTGCTGCCTGGATCATCTGACCTGTTTGTTCATCGACCACGCCTTTTAAAGCGCCGTTATAAGCTGTCTTTTCATCCACAATAATTGGGGTTGATCGAGAGCCACAGGCTTTATTGGCCGCAGTAATCGCATTGTTTTTCGAGGTCAGTTGATTTTTACCTAATCCGGTCACCTCATACTGGTTATTTTCCTTTTGAACGGCCAAAGCAGTCGGGTTTGAGGCACAGGCAGTAAGAAGTAATGCGGAAATAGCCAATCCGCTGAAAGTGATTGTTTTTTTCATCATGAAATCTCAAGTAAATACGATGCTGAATATTTCAACACAGCAAGCAGCGCAGATTTTGTAGCTGTTGTATAGGTTTGGCAATTTTTGGTATAGCTCTATGTGACTTAGGTGAAAAATAGAGCAGTACGGGATTGAAAAACCAAGCAAGTTTATTTTTAAGTGGTGATGAGCTGGCTGAATCGTTATGAAGTTTCTAGCGTATTTTTCTTTGAATATGCTAATCTTGAGTATAGTTTTTAAGTGTAGATATACAAGGCAATGACGGAATCTGCGATTGACATCGTTCATCAAAATATTCACCAACGACAATCGATTGGTCATCTGCTGGCACCGGCACCGAATGCAGAACAACTGGAAAAAGCCTTTCAGGCGGCATTAACTGCACCCGATCATCATCGGCTCAAGCCGACCACATTTGTCGTGGTTCCAGATAATCAGCGTGAAGCTTTCGGAGAGTTGCTGTCGCAGGCGCTCGTCGATTTGGGTGAAACTGAAACAGCGCAGATTGAGCGGGTCAAGAATCATCCGTTTCGTGCGCCCTTATTGGTACTTGCCTTAACGCGTTTGCAGGATCATCCTAAAGTTCCGCATTTTGAACAAATCCTTAGTTCAGGCGCAGCGATTCAGAATTTTCTGCTGTCACTTCATGTTCAGGGTTTCTCAACCATGTGGCGTAGCGGTGCTGTAGTCGAGTCTGGCCTGTTTAAGCAGGCATTGGGAATTTCAAAAGACGATCTGGTCTCGGGTATTATTTATATTGGCACTGCCGCAAAAGCAATTCCCCCGCGTGCAGAGATTCAAACCAGTGATTTTGTAAGTTATTGGAACCAGAACAGCTAGTTGGCACGGTATAACAGGATATTAAAAAATAAGATGTCAGAATTAAATTTCTCAAAACTGGTAGAACCGGTTGCAGTTGATCATAAGACAGCTTTAAGAGTAACGGTATTGGGTGGGGGTAGCTTTGGTACTGCAATGGCCAATACTGCAGTGCGTAATGGTTGCAATACCATGATCTGGATTCGTGATGAAGCAGTTGCGGCAGATATTAATGCCACCCATATCAATAAACGCTATTTGCCAGATTTTAAGTTAGAAGAAAATCTGCTGGCGGTGTCAGATCTGGAACAGGCTGTGCGTGATCGCGATATTATTTTAGTCGCAATTCCGAGCCATTCTTTCCGGGATGTTTTGCAGCAAATCAAACCTTTTATTACATCGCAAGCCGTGATCTCGCTGACCAAGGGTATTGAAGCCAAAACCTTTAGTTTCATGAGCGATATTATTCGTGAAGTGTTGCCTGAAGTGCCTTATGGTGTGTTATCAGGACCGAATCTGGCCAAGGAAATTGTGGCAGGACAGCCAGCAGGAACCGTGATTGCCAGCCAATCCGAGCTGGTGCGTTATGCGGTACAACAAGCCTTACATAGTGCCTTGTTCCGCGTATTCGCCAGTGATGATGTGCATGGGGTAGAACTCGGTGGTGCATTAAAAAATATTTATGCTGTCGCGATGGGCATGGCTGCTGCGTATAACGTGGGTGAAAATACCAAGAGTATGATCCTGACCCGTGCCTTGGCTGAAATGAGCCGTTTTGCAGTAAAACTCGGTGCCAATCCGCTGACCTTTCTTGGGCTTTCAGGTGTGGGTGATTTGTTCGCAACCTGTAGCAGTCCGCTCAGTCGTAATTATCAGGTGGGTTACGCACTTGGCAAGGGTAAGACTTTGGAGCAGGCAACAACTGAACTGGGTCAAACGGCAGAAGGGATTAATACCATTGTGCAGGTCAAGGCACGTTCGGAAGAACTCGATGTGTATATGCCGATTACTTCGGCCTTGTATGATGTGATTTTTGAAGGTGCGCCGCCACTCAATATTGCCTTGTCATTGATGAAAAATGGTCATCGCAGTGATGTTGAATTTGTCTTGCCACATCATCAAGTCTGATCTATAACACAGGGACTGTCTGCGAATTGTCATATCAGCTAGTTAACATGCAGGCAAAAGAATATAAGGAAATCAAATGCAACTGACTTTAGTTCGACATGGCGAGGCCGCACCACCGGTCAATGGTAATGACACCAAGCGACCTTTAACGGAGCGTGGTCATCAACAGGCTGAGCAGACTTCACAGTTCTTAAAGGATCTGATTAAGCCTGAAGTCTTTGTGGTCAGTCCGTTATTGCGTGCGCAGGAAACTCTGGCACATTTGCAGCAGTATTTTAAAGATGTGCCGGTGGTGATCTGTAATACCATCAAACCGGATGATGATGCCAAAGTCGCAGTGGAATGGTTGTCGCAACTGCCTTATGAGTCGATTGCAGTGGTATGCCATATGAATGTGGTGGCACATATGTCTTCCATTCTGCTGGCTGAATCTTTTCAACCTTATGCATTGGCAGAAGCACGTATTTATGATCAGGCGGTGATTGCCCCTGGCTTATCCACACAGATAAAAAGCTTTAGTCCTACACTATAAAAAATTAATTAAAATGGCAGAACACAATTGATGTTGTATTTATGGATGCCAGAAGCCAATGGGGTTTGGCAATGGTCAACTGGGGAATTCTGGAACACTGTGGACACACTTGAGCAGCTGATTCAGGATATACAGGCTCATCATGGCGAAGAGGCGGTGGTATTTTTCCCGAGCCGTCATGTGCAAATTTTGCAGCAGACCTTGCCCAAGAGCCAATATAAGAAAATGGGCAATGATGGCATTAAATATTTGCTTGAAGAATACGTGGTGCTGCCGGTAGATGCCATGAAAGTGCTGCATCATTTTCAGCAGCCGGATCAGATCAGCATTATGGGGATTGCGAATTCAACGCTTGAGACCTTGCAACACGCGCTAAACTTGATCCCAGTCAAGCTGGCAGCTTTGTTACCGGACTTTTTGGTGCTGCCTGTTCCTGATGCCAATCAGCGTGTGATTGCGCAAATCGGTGGACGTTTGCTGGTGCGCGAGTCGGAATATATCGGCCAGTCGCTGGATGATCTAAGCCTTTATCTGGATTATCAGCCCAAGGATCTCAGCTATAAGGTGAGCAATCTGAATCAGGAGCAGTTGCGTAGTCTTGAAGCACTGGTCACTCAGGAGCAACTGGAGTCTTTCCAATATGGAATTCCTGTACTAAAAAAACCGAAACAGCATTCGTTTAATGTCTTGCCTAAAGCAAAATCCAATGGCGCTATTTCCGGCTACTGGAAAGCCTGCGCGGCGGTTTTTCTGGGTATTTTAGTATTGCAGTTTAGTTATGATGCTGTGCGCTGGTATCAATATAAGAAAGTGGCGAATCAGACCGCCGCGCAAGCCATCGACCAGTTTAAATACTGGTTTGGACAAAATTATCCGGTCACTGAGCAGAATATCAAAAGTCAGTTTGAAGGGCAGTTGCGTCAAAGCCAGATTGCAGATACGCATGCATTGCAGCTGATTAGTCGGGTGGGGCCAGTCTTGATGCAAAATCAGATTGTGGCACAACGGGTGAATTATGATGCTTCTGTGTTAAGTATGGAGCTTAAGGCCAATTCATCAGAAACGTTAAATGCACTGACCAGACAATTAAGCCAGCAAGGCTTTAAGGTGGAGCTGGGGAATATTCAGGCCAGCGGAACAGCTGCGATCGGACTGGTGAGGATTCAATAATGAAAGGCATTGAAGCGCTACAAAATCGTATGGATCAGTCTTTTGAAAAACTGAGTGATTATCTGGACAGCTTGTCGGTACGTGAACGGGTAATGGTGATTTTTACCACTGTTTTTGTGATTGTGGCGGCAGTCGGTTCTGCACTCTGGTATATGCATCAGGCAGCAGATACCCAGCAAAAACGCTTAAATCAGCTGAAAGATACCATTGTTTGGATGCAAAGTAATGCAGTAACCATGAAACCGGCTGGGGACACCCAACTGGATGCAGCGGAGAAAGTACAGCGAGTCGCACAGCAGCAAGGATTGTCGGTGGCTTCCCAGCAAATGGAAGGAAAAATTCAATTGGCGGTCATGCATGAAAATTATGCAGTACTGGCAAATTTCCTGACTCAGCTGGCACAAATGGGGCTAAGTATCGAGAAAATGGAACTAAATAATGAGGCAGGACAGATTAAATTAACGGCGACCATACAATAAACGGTAAAAATAAAGATTTGCAAAGCATGGTTTTTTTGTCAGCCTATGCCTATAATATGCCGACTTAAAAAGCAGTAGACTTTTCTGGATATGTTGTATTCTCTAGCCCGCCCTTTGTTGTTTTCTTTAGCACCAGAGCGTGCACATGAGCTGACATTATCACTATTGAAATCATCCCATAAAATGGGCTTGATGCGTCAAAACGTTGCTGCGAAACCTGTGACCTGTATGGGAATCGAATTTCCCAATCCGGTAGGTCTTGCGGCAGGTTTGGATAAAAATGGTGCCTATATTGATGCCCTTGCCGGTCAAGGTTTTGGTTTTATTGAAATTGGTACCATTACCCCGAGACCGCAAGCCGGCAATCCCCATCCGCGTTTATTCCGTTTACCACAGGCCAAAGCCATTATTAACCGTATGGGCTTTAATAATGATGGCGTGGATCAGCTGGTTGAAAATGTCAAAGCGGCCAAATTTAAAGGCATTCTCGGTATTAATATCGGTAAAAACGCTGATACTCCGGTAGAAAAAGCAGTAGATGATTACCTTATTTGTTTAGAAAAAGTCTATAATTATGCTTCTTACATTACCGTCAATATTTCTTCTCCCAATACCAAAAACCTGCGCAGCCTGCAAAGTGGTGATGCACTCACCGAACTGTTGGAAACGCTGAAAAACCGTCAACTTGAATTGGCTCAGGAATACCAGCATTATGTACCTTTGGTACTCAAAGTGGCGCCTGATCTGGATAACAGCGATATTGCCTTTATTGCCAAGCAGTTATTGCAATTCAAGATCGATGGCCTGATCGTGACCAATACCACACTGTCACGTGAAGGGGTAGAGGGTCTGGAGCATGCAGAGGAAGCGGGCGGTTTGTCTGGCGCGCCAGTATTTGAGAAAAGTACCGCATGCCTGGCTGCATTTGCTGCGGTATTAAAAGGACAAATTCCATTGATTGGTGTGGGTGGTATTCTTTCAGGTGCAGATGCTGTTGCCAAGAAACAGGCAGGCGCCAGCCTTGTACAAGTTTATAGTGGCCTCATCTATACCGGACCTAAACTTGTAAAAGATTGTGTAGACGCACTTTAAATCCTATGAATGCCATTGATATCTTTCTACTGATTATCTTGCTCATTGGAGGGCTCAACGGTTTGCGTCAAGGATTTATTAAAGCCTTTGCGAACTTAGTGGGATGGATCTTTGCCCTGATTGTTGCGGCAAAATATTCAACGCTACTTGCGCCGTCTATGGTTGCTCTGAGTACAGATCCAGTCGTACAAAAGATTGCGGCCTTCGCTTTTATCGTCCTGCTGATTGTAGTTCTGACCTGGATCGTTACTGCACTGTTGAACCGTATTTTAAAGAGTCTTAAACTGGGCCCTCTCAACCGTCTGGCGGGTGGTGTCTTTGGTAGCCTGAAAGGTTTGCTAATTGTTCTGATTACCATGCAGGGAATTGGCCCGTGGGTAGAAAGCTCACCTCACTGGAAACAGTCCAAGTTTATTCAAGCCTTATTGCCTTATGCACCTTGGGCGACTCAAATGTCGAAAGAAGCCGCGAATGGCGCACTACAACATATCAAGCCTGAAGGGACATCGAAACCTTCAGCTTCATCATCTGAAACATCGTCCAAGTCTGGAGCTGCAGATGAGTCTACAAATAATCCTTTTTATTAATCCTAGCTTGTCTGCGAGGTTGCTATGTGTGGAGTAGTTGGTATAGCTGGTAAATCACCCGTTAACCAAATGTTGTTTGATGCATTAACGATGTTACAACATCGTGGACAAGATGCAGCTGGGATCGTGACATGTGATGAAGGACGTTTATTCCTGCGCAAAGACAATGGCATGGTGCGTGATGTATTCCATACCCGTCATATGCGTGCTTTGAAAGGAAATTACGGTATTGGTCATGTGCGTTATCCAACAGCCGGTTCATCGAGCAGTGCTGAAGCACAGCCGTTTTATGTGAACTCGCCGTACGGGATTACCTTGGCACATAATGGTAACCTGACCAATGCTGAAGAAATTCATGATGACCTGTTCAAAACTGACTTGCGTCATATGAACACCGATTCTGATTCGGAAGTCCTGTTAAACGTGTTTGCGCATGAATTGCAAAAACATGGCAAATTGGTACCGACGTCGGAAGATATTTTCCATGCGGTGACGCGTGTGCATGAGCGTTGCAAAGGCGCTTATGGTGTGGTGGCGATGATTACCGGTCAGGGACTGGTAGGCTTCCGTGATCCAAATGGTATTCGTCCACTGATCTACGGTTCACGTGAAACTGAACAGGGTATGGAATATATCATTGCTTCTGAATCTGTTGCGATTACTGCGCTGGGCTTTAAAGTTGAGCGTGATATTTTGCCTGGTGAAGCGGTATTTATTGATTTAGAAGGTAATTTTTTTACCAAGCAATGTGCGGCGAATGCTGAATACCGTCCTTGTATTTTTGAATATGTTTATTTTGCCCGTCCAGATGCCATCATTGATGGAATCTCGGTGTATAAAGCACGTTTGAAAATGGGTGAGAAGCTGGCGCAAAAAATTCTGCGTGAGTGGGGTGAAGAGCATGATATTGATGTGGTGATTCCGATTCCGGATACTTCACGTACTTCAGCGCTAGAACTTGCCAATATGTTGGGCGTGAAATTCCGTGAAGGTTTCATGAAAAACCGTTATATCGGCCGGACCTTCATTATGCCTGGTCAGCAGCTGCGTAAAAAATCGGTACGTCAAAAACTGAACCCGGTTGAGCTTGAGTTTAAAGGTAAAAACGTACTGTTGGTGGATGACTCGATTGTCCGTGGTACGACCTGTAATGAAATTATCCAGATGGCTCGTGATTCTGGTGCGAAAAAAGTATTCTTCGCTTCTGCAGCACCGATGGTGAAATATCCAAACGTTTACGGTATTGATATGCCGGCGAAATCTGAGCTGATTGCATCGGAACGTAGCGTGGAAGAAATCCGTGAAATTATTGGTGCTGACCGTCTGATTTTCCAGGATCTGGAAGATTTGAAAGATGCGGTAAGAACCACCAAAGTACCGGATGTCAAAGACTTTGATTGTTCAGTGTTTGATGGCATCTATGTTTCGGGTGGCATTGATGCGCAATATCTGGATGACCTACAGCAAAAACGTAGTGACAGTGCCATGAAAGAAAGCAATTATATTGATGTCAATATTGATGCAGCCTCAGTGGATTTGACTGGTGTACGCGAAGTCTAAGTAGTTAAAATCATCATGAAAAAGCGGGAATTTCCCGCTTTTTTGTTTTATGATGAGCCCATTGAAAATTATCATTTTAGGGTTCTGCATTGCGAAACGTAGGATACGATTTTATAAAAAACAAAAATATAGTACTACCTGTAAGTTTTTGCCTGATTGCAATTCTGTTGACTATTTTTATTATTAATACCGTTGTTGGTCTCTTTGTCTTTTATACTGATCCTAGCCAGTCAATCTTCTGGCATGTGCTGAGTCCTTATCTGATTGCTTTGCTGTTATGTGCCATGATGATCTCGGTCATCTACGAGTTTTATATTTTTCGGAATGGTGGTTATTCACTGGCGAAGCAGTTGGGTGCGCGTCGGTTGAGTCCGATGGACAGTATTCCCGAAGAAAGTGCTGCATTGCACATTAACCAACAGTTGGCAGAGACTTTTCTGATTGATGTTCCTGCAGTATATGTGCTGCCCGATGAAGTCGGTGTCAATGCGCTGACGGCGGGTTTTAGTCCGCGGGATACCGCAATTATCCTGACTTGGGGTGCGATACAAACACTGGATAAAGTCGAGCTGTATGGCTTGCTCAGCCATGAATTCAATAAAATCCTCTCTGGTGAAGCTGCAGAAAATACCCGCCTGAAAATTCTGTATAGCAGTCTAACCACGTTTAGTCAGTGTGGCAGTAAGATTGCCAAGTCTGGTTTTTATCGAGCGGGTAGCCCCCGTGAAAACAAGTTTGAAACTTTCTATGTTGCAGTCGGTGCGGTGATCTGGCTGATTGGTAGTTTGGGCGTATTGATTTCCCGTTTTATTAAATATATTTCGCTCGGTGGTCGGACCTATAAAAATGATCGAAAGACCCGACGCCTGATTCAAAATGATGCCAATATCCAGACTTTACTCAGAATTCATGTGCATCATTCTGGCTCGCAGATTTATAGTGAATATGCTGAATCCATTTCACATATGTGCTTTGCCAATTCCTTGAGCCCACAAAACTGGCTGAATATTCATCCTAATATCAATCAGCGGATTTATGAATTAAATCCTGCCTTGATTCAGGACTTACAGCTTGAGAATCTAAAAAAACTCAAGAATCAGCCTTTGTTTAGTTTGTTCCGTTCTTTGGAAGAAGTGGTGCCTGAAACTGCAATGAGCTGGAGTTCGCCACAACCTTTGCCTTTGTTGCGGCTGTCTCCGATCAGTTTTGCAATTAAAGATGCGATCAAGCCACTGAACCCGGAACTTCGGCTCAAGATACCACGTCCGGAACTGATTGAGCGTGCATTACAAACAGCAACCGGCTCTCGTGAAGTGATGGTCGCCATTTTAATGATCCGTCAATATCGTGAATTTATTCCGACTGAGGCTGAAGTTAGCCGTGCCATTGTGGATTCATTGCTCAATCTGGACGGGCGGGTACATATTTCGATTTTCCAGCAAGCCTGCAAGAATATTGGTGGCATGCCGACAACTGTCGCACGCCAGTTTTTGATGAAGCTGGCACGGATTATTCAGGAAGATGGTGAAATTGGCCTGCTGGATGCATTATTACTGGAATGTGTGAAATATGAGTTAAATCTGCTTCCTGCACATACGCCTACAGCACTCGATGAAGTCAAGCCACAGATCGTGCGTTTGATTGACGCCTTGCTGCATGTTCAGCAGATTAATAGCGGCAACCAGCTTGAGGTGCGGGAGCGGATTTTAAACCGGATTCTGACCGCTCAGGAACTGGACTTATACAATGAAATTTCTGATGAGCCGATTGATCTAGCAGAAATCCTGAATGATATTGCGGGGCTGTTATTGCGTGATCGCCTCAGTATTTTAGGTATTGCAGAGGCCTGTTTGTGGAGTGATCGTATCGTGACACAGGACGAGCTGGACGTAATGGAGCTGTTGTATTGGCGCTTGGGTTTTGAGGCAGAGCAGGTCGTTCAGCAAATGTTAAAGAAAAACAGTTTAACCATTCTGTAGAAAATAAATGAGAACGCGCAGCTTTAGCCGGAATCTGTTATAACAGCAGGAATGGTTTAATTGTGTATTAAAAGCACGGTTTTTAGCAGACAGCTAAACTTTGTACTAGAATCCATCAGGATAAAAAAGAAAAGCTGAAAAAGTTCGGCAAAGCACAGGCAATCCGGCTAAAATGTTCAGCCTGAAATTGGTGATGATGAAAAGATGATTGGGCATCAGCGTGACATACTGGCAACATTAGGAATCGATCTCTGGATTCCTAGGGACAGCGCATGTCAACCGCACCAGGTTTCGATCTGGCGTGATCAGGCTGCACCTGAATTTCACACCGATATCGTCTTACCACAGCCTGCTTCCGTAGAGGCGTTGGCTGATCTACCGATTCCTGAGCCAGAGCCAATTGTTACGCTTAAGGTTGATACACCACCTGCGGCACCGACTCACATTGCAACTGTTCAGGAACAGCGTGAAATCGTACAAATCCCGCCATTCAGTTTGCAGGCTTTAAGTCTGGCACATTGCAGTATCGTGATTGATGCAACTGCAATGACCGAAGACACCCAGAATTTATGGGGCAATATCCAGCGTGCAGTCCCAGGTGAGTTTCATGAGCTGAACTGGCCATTTCCCTGGGCCAATGTTCAGGATGGACGTGGTGTAGAATCCTATATTCAGGGTTTTCTGGATGGAATGAGTGCAGAGAAAAATATTATTTTCCTCGGGCCTGTAGCGCATATATCAAATACGAAAATGATCCAGTTGGCATCTTTACAAGAAATGCTGGATCAGCCGATTCTAAAAAAACGTTTATGGCAGTTTATGCAAAATAGGACTGCCAGTCTGGAATAATCTTGCTGTGGAATAAAAATAGATGAAACAAAAAGTGGTTGTATTTAGTCAAATTGATACTGATATTCAAAACAAGCTGGAACAAAATTATCAGGTTAGTTATATACAACCGAAGCTAGGCGATGTGAATCAACAGCTTTTGCAGCAGGTTCAGGATGCTGATGGCATGATTGGCGCAGGGCGCTTGTTGAATCGCGATAATCTGGCCAGTGCCACCCGGTTAAAAATTATCTCCAGTGTCAGTGTCGGTTATGACAACTATGAACTGGATTATTTAAATGAAAAGAAAATTTATCTCAGTCATACGCCGCATGTACTGACTGAAACCACTGCTGACCTGGCTTTCACTTTACTGATGTCAGCAGCACGCAAAGTGGCTTACCTGGATCAATGGACCAAGCAGGGACAATGGCAGCGTACCGTGGGCGAAGCACAATTTGGTATGGATATTTTTGGAAAAACCCTCGGAATTATTGGTCTCGGTCATATTGGAGCTGCAATCGCACGTCGTGGTTTTTACGGTTTTAATATGAATATTCTGTATCATAATCGTCGGGAAAAACCAGAACTTGCTCAAGGGTTGAATGCGAAATATTGCCAGCTTGAAGAACTGTTACAGCGTTCTGACTTTGTGGTCGTTGCAGTAGATTTGAATGCGGATTCTAAGGCGCTGATTGCGACAGCGGAATTGGCTAAAATGCAATCCCATGCAGTATTGGTCAATATTTCACGTGGCTCGGTCATTGATGAACAGGCATTAATTTCAGCTTTAAAAGCCAAGCAGGTTTTTGCTGCCGGTCTGGATGTGTATCAGAAAGAGCCGTTAAAGGAATCGGAATTATTCCAGTTGGATAATGTGGTTACATTGCCACATGTGGGTTCGGCCACTGCAGCGACCCGTAAAAAAATGGCAGAACTGGCTTATCAGAATCTTGTTGATGCCTTGGAAGGACGAGTGCCCCGTTATGTGGTCAATCCGGAATTTTAAAATGCATCTCATTCGTCGTTTAAATGGTATTAAAAAATAACATTTTCTTGCGTCTCTGCTCATTGTTCAATGCTATATTCAAGATAAATTAGATCGGCAGGATTAGAGATTTTTCATTGAAACGATTGGCGCTGGCGTGTGGCTTAAGTCTGTATATGGTAGCAGGGCACGGCTCTAACCATGATTTTAATCAAGCAAATGTACAATTTTCTGTGCCTGATATTGGTACAGGCGTCGGCTTACTCGATCAACAAAAAGAAAAAATGATCGGTGAAAAAGTCTATCGTGAAGTGCATAAACAAATGCCGGTCCTGCAAAATCCATGGCTTGAAGATCAGCTGCTTTCAGTATTTTCTCATATCCTGAGTCAGACTCAATTGCAACAGCCGATCGGTTTGCTGGTTATTAATGACCCGCAAATTAATGCCTTTGCTGTACCAGGTGGTCTTTTTGCACTTAATGTTGGTCTGATTAATTCAGCTCGAAACATGGATGAAGTGGCAGGAGTCATGGCACATGAAATTGCACATGTCACACAACGTCATTACAGTCGCTCTCAGGATGCCTTTAAAGGGCAAGGTTTACTGGCGCTAGCCGGAATTCTCGTCGGTGCTTTGGTCGCTTCCCAGGCAGATGGTGATGTCGGCACAGCGGTCATGATGGGTTCACAGGCAGCACTTATGGATAAACAGCTCACCTATAGCCGTAATCAGGAGCGTGAGGCAGACCGGATTGGTATGCAATATATGTATCGTTCCGGCTATAACCCGCATAGCATGGCAGACTTCTTTGAAGTCATGCATCGTTCGACCAGCCGATTGAGCTTTCTGCCAGATTTCTGGTTCACTCATCCACTCACCACAGAGCGTATGAGTGAAGCGCGTTTACGTGCCAACCAGCTTCCTGCGGTGAAACGCAATCTCAATAACCAAGACTTTGAGATTATCAAATGGTACAGTAGGGTCTTGTCTGGTCAGACCAATGCAGAACAGCTTATCCTGATGGACCGGCAAAATAATTTTGCAGGCCAGCTTGCCTTAACTGCCTATCAAATACAGCAAAGCGATTTTCAGGCCGCGCAGGCTACTCTAGAACGAGCAAAAAAGCATAACCAGATGCATCCTTTACAGGTTTTATTTCAAACCGATATTTATTTAGCGCAGAACCAGCTTGATGCAGCTTTGAAAAGTGTAGCATCAGCAGCACGGATCATGCCGGAGAATCGAGCGCTTAATTATAAATATGCAGAAGTGTTGATTCGTGCCAAGCAACCTGATCAAGCTAAACAAATTGTACAAAAGTTTTTGAATGCCAATTCCCGCGATGTGAGTGGCTGGAGACTGATGCAAGTGGCTGCCAATGCAGAGCCAGATTCGCCGATCAAGGCTGCTAATGTGCTGCGCTATCGTGCAGAAGTAGAATACTGGTCGGGATATGAAGAAACCGCTATCAAATCCTTATTACATGCCCAGCGTAGCGTGAAAAACAATCAATCTTTATCGTCCACCATTCGCCAGCGTCTGAAACAGATGCAGCAGGCACATCAATATAAGATTTAAAGCTGAACTGGGTTTTAAGTTTTTGTATCAGGATGATATAGCAAGAATATATTCAATCAGGCTACAATATTTTTGAAAGATCAGCGTGAATCAAATTGAAGCATAATATGAAAAAAATACTATTGGGTATGTGTCTACTGGGGTGGAGTTATGGGGTTTTTGCGGCGAGTGCAGTTGAATATGTAGAAGCGGTAGAACGAATTAATGCGGATTATAAAAAGGAATCGCGTCAATTTTTAAGTGGTTTAAATCCGCAGCAACAAGGTTTTAGTCCTGAGCAGAATGCAAAATTTTGTGGAATTGTAGGGCGCTATGTTGATCATTTATATCAGGCCGCTGACCAGAATCGTGCTTATCTGGATCGTCAGTTTCAAAATATGAGTAAACAGGATGTAATTGTAGAAGTGAAATCGTCTAAAGAGATGCAATTACTCAAGCGTTATCAGGTCGATTGTAATTTGCAATGAGAATACGTCAAGAACTGTCTTTGATGATTAAAGGCAGTTCAACGTTAAAGAGAAAATGCTAGAGAGTAGGGATTAAGCAAGTTGCGCTTTGATTTTGGCGGAAACTTGTGCAGGATCGGCGCGCCCGGCTATGAGCGGACGCAGAGAATTCATCACCTTACCCATATCTTTCATGCTAGTAGCTTGTTGCGCTGCAATAGCTTGCGCAATCATGGAATCAAGTTCTTCCTCAGTCATAGCTTCTGGTAGAAACTGAGACAAAATCTCAATTTCGGCTTGTTCCTTACTAGCTAAATCATCTCGGCCAGCGCCTGCAAAGGCTTTAACCGATTCTTTACGTTGTTTAATTTGTTTTTCAATGACCGCAAGAACCTGAGCGTCGTCAAGTTCTTTGCGCTCATCGACTTCGATTTGCTTAATTGCTGCCTGTAGACTGCGAATGACCGTCAGCTTGGACATTTCTTTGGCACGCATTGTTGCTTTCAAAACATCCGTGATTTGGTCTTTTAAAGTCGTCATTATTTATTCCAGGCAATCAATCACAAATTAATCTTAGTAAAGGCGAGTCGTACGTACTGATTCACGCGCCAATTTCTTTTGGTAGCGTTTAACAGCAGCAGCTTTTTTGCGCTTACGTTCTTGAGTTGGTTTCTCGTAGAATTCACGCTTACGTACGTCAGCAAGAACACCCGCTTTTTCGCATGAACGTTTGAAACGACGGATAGCTACGTCTACTGGTTCGCCTTCTTTCAATTTAACTTGTGGCATGAAGAATCCTCATATCAGTTAGGGTAAGATCTCGGGCTGAATTGCCCTCAATCACAAGTGAAGGTCAGTATTTTACTCATTTACATCTCATACCACAAGTCTATAATAGTTGCTGCAATAGAATTGATACAGGTTATAGGCAGTTTAATGATCGTTTTAGGCTTGGAAACGTCGTGTGATGAAACAGGACTTGCGCTATATGACAGCGAGTTGGGTTTGCGCGGACAGGTGCTTTATAGCCAGATTAAACTGCACGCAGAATATGGCGGTGTAGTTCCAGAGCTGGCGTCACGTGATCATGTACGTAAATTGATTCCACTTATCAATGAGCTGCTGGAACAGAGCGGCGTGAAAAAATCAGAGATTGATGCAGTGGCTTATACGCGCGGACCGGGTCTGATGGGTGCACTCATGACAGGTGCATTGTTTGGTCGTACTTTGGCCTTTGCATTGAATAAACCCGCAATTGGTGTGCATCATATGGAAGGGCATATGCTGGCACCTTTGTTGTCAGAAACTCCACCTGAGTTTCCATTTGTTGCATTGTTGGTATCAGGTGGGCATTCACAACTTATGGCAGCTTATGGCATTGGCCAGTATGAACTCTTGGGTGAATCTATTGATGATGCGGCAGGCGAAGCATTTGATAAAGTCGCGAAGATGATGGGTCTGCCGTATCCAGGTGGTCCAAATATCTCCAAACTGGCGGAGCAGGGTGACCCGAATGCCTTTGCATTCCCGCGTCCAATGCTGCATCAAGGCCTAGAATTTTCATTCAGTGGTCTAAAAACGGCTGTTTCTGTACAGATGAAAAAACTGGGTGATGAAAATCGTGATGCCGATATCGCTGCCAGTTTTCAGGAAGCCATTGTTGATACTTTGGTGAAAAAGTCGGTGAAAGCACTGAAGCAAACAGGTCTTAAACGTCTGGTGATTGCGGGCGGTGTCAGTGCCAACAAGCGTTTACGTGAGCGTTTAGAAGTAGATTTAGCCAAGATCCGTGCATCTGTTTATTATGCTGAACCTGCACTCTGTACAGACAATGGTGCCATGATTGCTTTTGCGGGCTATCAGCGTCTCAAAGCAGGGCAGCATGATGGCTTGGCGGTGACCACCACACCGCGCTGGCCAATGACGGAACTGACTAATCCGACAGAGGCATAGATTTCAGACTTGAAGAAAAGAGGCTTAGGCCTCTTTTTTATTGTGAATTTTTAAATGAAAACTTATAGCAACGGTATGTTGTAAATATATAGTTTTATGGCTGTATTTAGAGCTCTTATATTCTATTGAAACTATAAAAATAGTTTAATAGCTTAAGTTGATATCATGCATATTTTTACAGGTTTACAGCAGAGGCAATCTCGGATGGAAAATATAAATTTCAAAAGTTTTCAGGATGCTGGAGAGGCAGTGTTAAAGTTTCTGCATCAGCATTTTGGCTTTAATTTATGGATGATCACCCGGGTAGAAGGCCAAGACTGGATTGTGCTGCAAAGTGAAGATCATGGTTATGATATACGACCCGGCCAGGTGTTTCAGTGGGCTGATTCTTTTTGTTCTCATATGGTCGCAGGTAAGGCCCCGAGAATTGCCCCCCGCTCTGAAGAAATTCCTTTATACGCCACAGCGCCGATTAATCAGCAGGTCTGTATAAAATCTTATATTGGTCAGCCACTCCTTAAAGAAGATGGCAGTTTGTTTGGAACGCTCTGTGCGATTGATCCAGAAACCAAATCAGAAGCTATTGTGCAAGATATACAACTGGTCGAGTTGTTGGGACAATTACTCAGTTCGATCTTGCAGGCAGAATTACGTCAGAGTGAGCAGATGAGACAGCATGAATTATTGCAGGAAGAAGCCAGTAAAGATGAATTGACCGGGCTATATAATCGTCGCGCTTGGGAAAAACTGCTGCGAGCAGAAGAAGAGCGTTGCAAGCAATATGGTCATCCCGCCGCTGTATTATTTATTGACCTGAATGACCTAAAAAAAGTGAATGATAATTTAGGTCATGATGAAGGTGACAAACTGATTCAAAATGCAGCGCAAATATTACGAGATAATGTACGGATCAATGATATTGTTGCTCGTTTGGGTGGTGATGAGTTTGTGATTCTTAGCGTGGAAAATGATGAAACGGGTACTGAAAGTTTAGTGGATCGTTTAATTAATGCCTTTGCAGCAGCAAACATTGGCGCAGCGATTGGTATGGCGATGCGTCATCCTGGTCATGGTTTATTTGCAGCGCTCGCACAAGCGGATCAGAACATGTTTGAATATAAGCGTCGGAAAAAATTCAGTGAATCCGTGACCAATCTAAAATAATCGACGCTTTAAATCTTCTGTAAATAATTAAGTATTTCATATCATAAAAATGATCATTTTATATGCTCTAAAGTCATCCTATCTTTCAATATTCTCTTTCATGGCTCTGTATAAAAGTTGAACATGATTCTCCATAAAAAGAAAATTCAATCCATCTTTAACTTAACAATTACAAATTTTATAAGCTTTGTTGCAAAGTAAATTGATTTAATTAAATGCGCTTTAATTGTATTGAAAAGTGACTCTGCTAAGGAACAAGATTCAAATAAGCACTTCATTTCTTATGATAATTGTTGTTTGAAATATACATTAAAATTACAGAACCAAAAATTTCTTTGTTTAAAGATAAAGCGATATCGAAGGATAAAGCTGGCTGCCAAGAAAAAATATCACCGGCAGAAATAGCATTTGAGCTGTTCAGTTTCGAGAAGGCCAATCTTTAGTGATCACCAAATAAAAATGCAAAGAAATTTTAGGGAATAAATTTTATGAAAAAGCCGATTTCTATCTTTGGACTCGTTCTTGTCTCGGGTTTAATGAGTGCCTGTGGCGGTGGTGGGGGAAGTAGCTCAGACAGTCCTACAGTCACTACGCCTCCAAATGTTCCGAAGGAAAGTATTTCCCCTGAGCTTTCAGAGGAGTTTGTTCCGTTTGAAGATCAGGACATTGTAGGCAAAATTCGCGATAAAATTTCTGGAGATACCAGTAATGATACTGACTATAACGTCGCTCTAGGTCACATGATTGGTGAAGTATTTGCAGATTATCCTTATGGGCGTACTGCACGTATCATCAAAATTTATAATCTGGGCATCAATAGTATTAAATATCCAAATCTGATCTGTTCGGAAGTCAATATTACTGGTTCGGTCAAAACCTTGAAATTAAAAACAGATAAAGATAACTGTATTATTCTGGATAAAACTTACCGTAAAGGCTCAAACATTACTCAGACGGTGAATGGTGACACGACGACTTTAAGCTTTAGCAATGTCCGTTATGGTTCAAATGTAGATTTTAATCTCAAGGACGACTACCTGATTTCTGGCACAATTGTGCATCGTAAAACCAAAAATAACATGGGGCAATCCGAATCTTATCAAATCGATCAGTTGGAATTCCAGCGTATCGCCGAGACCGGTCAGGCAGGTACTTCTGGAATCGCGTTTGATACAAAGAGCAAAGAATATCTGCAGGTGCGTAATTATAATTACAGCTTGGTCGATGATTATGGCAGTGGCAGTAATGGGATTCGTACCTTAACCAGTCGTGGTACGATTATCGGTCAGCCTGATCTGGCAGATTATCGTTACAGTTTTGATTTTAATACCACGACACCATTTAAAATGGATGAAACCGTATTAAATAACTATAAGCATTTGCCAAAAGAGGGCGTGCTTAGAATTAAGGACAGCGATGATCAGGTAATTGAGGTCAAACAGAACCAGCCTGAATCATTGAAGGCTACTGTTTATTTCAATGGCAGTGAAATTGATGACCTGCTATGGTCTACCATTATCGGTGATAAACAATAATTCGAGATGTCAAAAAAGCCCTGTATTTCCAGGGCTTTTTTTATTATTGATTGGGGAGAAGTCTTTATTACAAAACTATTTTAAATAGCCGTGCTAATAAATCAGGTAGCTGTAGCATCCAATAACAATTCAGTGGGATAAACCGCTTGCCATGAAGTTTTAAACTGTTTATGCACTTGGTCAATTGGGAAAGTACTGAGTTTTGCAATATTTTGCGCTTTTTGAATATTGTCGGCGCGCATATATGCAATCAAATAGTCCTGACCATGAAGTTGCAGATAAAACCAGGACTCGACATGAACCTGTTCAGCCTTAAGCGTTTCAATTACTTCGTCTTGACGTGCTTTCAAAGTACGCTGCCAGTCATGAACTTGCTGCATGTGTAAGGGCTTAAGTTGAATGAGAACTGCGCCGACATCCATAATTTTAATTTTCTTTTGAGTATCATCATTATATAAATGATTTATATGAAAAAAGCGACCTGAATCGGTCGCTTTTAAGTTGTTAAGAGGCATTTAGTTGGGTTGAACCAATCCAGTGCTTGGAAAACTGATAGGCAGCACGTCCTGAACGTTGACCGCGTGCCTGACACCAGCGTAGGGCTTCAGCACGGGTTTCTGGCGTGAGTTCCATGCCTGCCTTTTTGAGGTAATGTTCGACAATTTCCAAATACAGGTTCTGATCCATTGGATAGAAAGACAGCCATAAACCAAAGCGGTCAGACAGTGAAATTTTTTCTTCAATCGCTTCCTGAGGATGTAATTCAGTATATTGCGGCACATCAACTCGGGTAACGGGCGTATTTTCATGCATGAATTCGGGTAATAAATGACGACGGTTACTGGTCGCATAAATCACAAAATTGCTGGAACCGGACTGTAAAGAACCATCCAGAACACTCTTTAAACTGCGATAATTTTCATCTTCGGCATTAAAGGCCAGATCATCACAGTAGACAATAAACTTCTCTGGACGCTCTGCAATGAGTTGCTGAATTTGAGGCAGATCGGATAAATCATCCCGTTCGATTTCAATTAATCGTAACCCTTGATCTGCATACTCGGTGAGTAGGGCACGAACAATGGAGGATTTACCCGTACCGCGTGAACCGGTCAGTAAGACATCATTGGCAGGTAAGCCGTTTAAAAACTGCAACGTGTTCTGGATGACTTTTTCTTTTTGTCGCTCAATCCCTTTTAAATCGGCCAGTTCCATCTGTCTAAGCTGATGAATCGGTTTGAGTTCACCCTGTTGCCACTTATAGGCATGGGCAGAAAAATCAGGAATTTGTTTCAGTTCGGGCAGACTTTGCTGAAGTTGCTGCAGAACAGTCGAAAGGGTATTTAAAATATGCTCAGGTAACTCAATTTTCGCCATGATTTAACATTACAGATTTGAAATTATGCCTAAGATAGTAGCATTGCAAAATTCACAGTCAAAGCCGGAAAAGTATGATAATTTGCTTAAAGTAGAGAATTTTCGTTATTGTAGAGGATAGAAAATTTGTACACATTTTCTGGCTCTGGGTACGAGCTGTATCAAGAATAAATATAGGGAAAAGGCAGATGCTGTTTAAAGATTTTACTCAGGATATTAATCCACATCAGGCCTATCGTATTAAAAAGCTCAAGCAGCAGCTGCAACAGGCTGAGTCCTATGAGGAATGGAAATATATTGCCCTGAAAATAGATGAAGAATCAGGTGCACAGGAATGGAAATTTGATAACAGTTCACCATACTTTGATGCAGAAGTGATTGCACATCGTCTGGGTAAATTACGACGCTATCGACAACAAAAGCGCACCCGTGACCTGATGTATATTTTGCGCGAAGGCCTGAGCTACGATATTGCCAACATTGCCCATCCTCTACTGTTTACCGAAGCCTATGTGGGCACTAAAAGAATTATTGAAGATTATGTCGAAGAAGTCAGCCAAGGCTTAGCCTATATTGCTTCAATAGACTGTACCTGTCTCAGTATGGAAGAAAAAATCGAATATTTTCAGCATTGTCAGCGCGCCTATGGCCAGCCAGCCCTGATGTTTTCCGGTGGTTCGACGCTGGGTCTGTTTCATACTGGTGTATGCAAAGCCTTAATGGAGCAGGACTTGTTGCCGAAGGTAATGTCCGGTTCAAGTGCGGGTGCCATCATGACCGCCATGTTAGGTGTATCCAAACCTTCGCAATATATTGATATTTTGAAAGGCCATAATTTCTTTCATGAGGCTTTTCATTTCCGCACCATGAGTGAATTGATGAAAGGTAATGGTGGTCTGGCGGATGTAAAATATCTAAAAAAATTTCTGGTCGAAAATCTGGGTGATCTGACCTTCGAAGAAGCACTCAAAACCTCAGGTCTGCATATCAATATTGCGGTTGCACCTTATGATGCTGGACAGGATGCACGCATTTTAAATGCCTATACTTCTCCGGATTTGCTGGTCTGGAGTGCGGTACTGGCGTCTTGTGCGGTGCCGGTTCTGTTTCCACCGGTTCGTTTGACCAGTAAGCGCTATGATGGTCAATATACGCCTTATATGGGTTCAACCCGCTGGGTGGATGGCAGCGTGCGCAGTGATTTTCCGCAGGAGAAAATGGCACGCCTGTATAATATTAATTATACCATTGCCAGTCAGACCAACCCGCATATCGTGCCATTCATGCAGGATGATATTTCACGTTTCCGTAAAGGTACTTTGAGTTGGCCACAACGAATTGTTCGCCGTCAGGGCGCGGTGATTACCAAAGGAATGATGGATTTTGCCCGAGAGCATGCCGGAAGCTTACCTCCTGTACGCCGTCTGCTGGATCATGGCTATGGTGTGGTGGATCAGCGTTATTATGGTGATGTGAATATTGTCGGTAAATATAGCCTGCGCCACTATAGCTATATGTTGCAAAATCCGCGGCCATATCTGTTTAAAATTTTACAGCGTGAAGGCGAGCGTGCCACATGGCCGAAAATTTCCCTTATTGAGACTCAGGAACGGGTCGGGAAAACTATTCAGCATTGTCTGGAGCTGCTAAATTATCAGCATACACTTAATCCAATACCTGAATACATTGCCACGACTTAATTTAGATCATCCCGATATTTCTGATTTTGAACTACGAACCAAAGCCCGTAGTCTGGGTTTTGGTCGGCGTCTTTATTATGCCAAGGGAAATGCGCTCTGGCTAAAAACCCAGATATCGCATAGATCTGATAGTTTAATATCATCTCCACATGCTGAACTAGGCTGGCAACATGAGCTGGATTTTTATCAAGCTCATGCCAGCTCAGGTGATCTAAATTTTTTCCTTCCACATCAAATTATTCAACAGCCTTTCAAGATCAATCATGAACAATTTGAGCAGGCCTTAATTCTGGTCGATGCGCCGGCGCATTTTCAGATCATGCCGTATCAGCAATCCATCACGCAAATTCGGCAACATTTGCTGCAAGCTGTGGAGCCTTTAATCTGCCTGCAAGAATTGGGTTATTTGCATGCCGATTTAAAGCAGGAACATTTTGTAAATAATCAGGGCAGGGTCTGCCTGCTTGATTTTGAGCATGTCCAAATACTCCATCAGAATGACCTGCATGAACTGAATGCGACACCGCGTTATATGGCGCCGGAACTGTTCCAAGGCCAAGCCAAGAGCCTACAAAGTGAAGTTTATGCTTTGGGTGTTATTTTTTATGAGTGGTTGAGTGGTCAGCGTTTACAGGCGACAGATTATCTGGATTGGGCCTTTTTGCATTGTCAGCGTCTGAAAGTTGAGTTACCGCAGCACTTACAGGCTTTTCAAGGCTTATTAGAAGAAATGTTAAGTAAGCAGAAGCAGCATAGATTGGCCGATTTTCAAGCTGTGAAAGACTACTTAATGACTGAAATTGAATGAGAAAAATACAATAAAACTTGAATTGTTTCTTATTTAATCAAACGAGTGTTTTTTTATGATAAACGGCTTGTCAGCTGGAAATGATCTCTATAATATACACAGCCATTGGGGACGTGGCGAAATTGGTAGACGCACTGGATTTAGGTTCCAGCGCCGCGAGGTGTGAGAGTTCGAGTCTCTCCGTCCCCACCAATCAATATTTGAGTAACTGGATATTGGGTGGAAGTAGAGGATTGGTGTAATGGTAGCATGACGGTCTCCAAAACCGTTCGTCAAGGTTCGAATCCTTGATCCTCTGCCAAAGTTTGAAAGAAATCCAACGCTAAGTTGGTACCCTGATGGGGACGTGGCGAAATTGGTAGACGCACTGGATTTAGGTTCCAGCGCCGCGAGGTGTGAGAGTTCGAGTCTCTCCGTCCCCACCAATCAATATTTGAGTAACTGGATATTGGGTGGAAGTAGAGGATTGGTGTAATGGTAGCATGACGGTCTCCAAAACCGTTCGTCAAGGTTCGAATCCTTGATCCTCTGCCAAAGTTTGAAAGAAATCCAACGCTAAGTTGGTACCCTGATGGGGACGTGGCGAAATTGGTAGACGCACTGGATTTAGGTTCCAGCGCCGCGAGGTGTGAGAGTTCGAGTCTCTCCGTCCCCACCATCATATTAAAGCAAGGCAAATGCCTTGCTTTTTTATTGCCTGAAATTTGAGGACGGTTTTTTAGTACCAGATTTTTGCTGTCATGGTTGATGAATCACAATGCATTCAGGATTTCACTTCTTAAGTGAATGATCAGGCAAGGGCGGGACCTTAGCAAATTTCATTGTATTGCTGCAATAATTCATGCGATCTCTATATTCAATAATTTAAATGTTATATGGATCAGTCTCATTGTGTCTATCAATTTTATATGTTGGTCTAAATAGAGCAGTATTTGTTCAACAGTGAATTAACTGATTAATTTTTGATATAAAAGTATTTAGCTTTCTATAGAACTACTTGTGAATCAGGTCTGATCGCTATAATATACACAGCCATGGGGATATGGCGGAATTGGTAGACGCACTGTGTTCAGGTCGCAGCGCCTTCTGGGCGTGAGAGTTCGAGTCTCTCTATCCCCACCATTATATTAAAGCAAGGCGAGTGCCTTGCTTTTTTATTGCCTGAAATTTGGCAAAGCTGTTGTTATTGATGCTGTGTTGTATTCTGATTCCATGCACTGGCTCAGACATCATTTATCAATAATAGTTTCAGTATTCTGAATGCCTATGTTGATCAAGATTAGAAATTCATTTGAGTTTTAATTTGAAATGTTGGAATTGAATCGAAATGAATAAAAATAACGAATGGGCAGCCATATCTTAAAATCAATCAAATTTTCGACATAAATTTTATAAAAAATTAAAAAATAGAACTAACTGTTTATTTTATAGCGGAATAGACTGTGATCGCTTGTAAAATCACTTGTCAATGTCGGTCTATCTCTATAATATACACAGCCATTGGGGACGTGGCGAAATTGGTAGACGCACTGGATTTAGGTTCCAGCGCCGCGAGGTGTGAGAGTTCGAGTCTCTCCGTCCCCACCAATCAATATTTGAGTAACTGGATATTGGGTGGAAGTAGAGGATTGGTGTAATGGTAGCATGACGGTCTCCAAAACCGTTCGTCAAGGTTCGAATCCTTGATCCTCTGCCAAAGTTTGAAAGAAATCCAACGCTAAGTTGGTACCCTGATGGGGACGTGGCGAAATTGGTAGACGCACTGGATTTAGGTTCCAGCGCCGCGAGGTGTGAGAGTTCGAGTCTCTCCGTCCCCACCATCATATTAAAGCAAGGCCGATGCCTTGCTTTTTTATTGCCTGAAATTTACTGAACAAAGAAAAGCCCATCGAAATGGGCTGAATAACTGGAGAATAGCGCTGTTGAATCAGTGGAAAGATTAATTTATTTTTCTGCTCTTAAATAGAAGCAATCAGGCTTTTAAATGATCTTCAAATTCCTCGCCTAGTTGTAGTGCCAGAGCATTACCTGCCAGATCACAGGTCACCAGGCCATATTCTTTCTTGAAACTGAAACTGAAACCACGATCATCCGCCAGAGTGCGTACCGAATATCCCAATTTTTCTAACCATAGTCGAAATGCAATCAAATTTTTCGCTTTAACCACTTTTTTCACGAGATCACTCCTTCATCATTGTTAAATCTTAAATAAGGGTGAAAAATTATCTTTTAAAGGGCAAATGCCTTTATTTAAATTAATTTAAATGAATTTGTGTATATAGTGAACATCGGTTGATTAAGAAAAAATCAATTTAAACGCTAAGTAAATGATTTTTATCATATTGAATAGGT
Organism: Acinetobacter sp. CIP 51.11; assembly: GCF_000369665.1. Taxonomy (GTDB): domain Bacteria; phylum Pseudomonadota; class Gammaproteobacteria; order Pseudomonadales; family Moraxellaceae; genus Acinetobacter; species Acinetobacter lwoffii_S. Next base: position 491,395 of record NZ_KB850129.1, on the reverse strand, counting down.
TGTAACTAAATATTAAGTTTTTATAAGCTATAAATTTGGATAATTAATTTTCTAATTCAATAGCTTATTAGTGAACCAGGTTATTTTCTAATTTTATCAACCGTATGAAATAGAAAATTTCAGATCTACAATGAGAAAATTAAAATCCAATCGACTTATTTATTAAAAGAATACCGGCTGCTGGTTTTCTGATCTTTAACCTCATTTGCATGCTTTATACTGTCTGAAATGTAATTCTAAAACTGAATACTCGTACCATGACTGAACTGACCATTGAACACTATGTGAATCAGAAAATTAAATTGATGCAACAGCAGGGACTTGAGCCGGTTGCTGTGATGTTGGGACATGAAGACTGGTTGAGCTTTAGTGTTCAGTCGAAAGTGACCTATACGCCTTTTGGCAGTGCCCGTCGTTATCAGCCTGCTTTAGGTGGCTTGCTACTGGTACGTATTGATGAAATGCAGGAGGTGCGTGTCGTTACTCAAGGTGAACTGGATACTTATGCACAAAGTAACCAGATTCTTTAACATTGCTTCATGCGACAGATACGTTGTCAGTTTTAGTAAATAGAATCCAAGAAACTAGTTAATGCTATCCTACATATCATCATTCGGGATCGACATGGCCAATGTCACTTTTAAATTTGTACGACAGAACTAATGTCATGCTCTGAAAGCAGACATTTTATTTCTATTTTGGTTTACATTTTAATTTTGAATAATGCCCATTATATTAAATGGGTGCAAATGAGAGAGGGTATTTAAATCTCACTTGTCAAAAATAGACAGTATAGACAGTGAATCGTTCATGAAGTACATGGTTAAATATCCCAATACTACAAGCCATATCAGGATAATAATTCCTGCTGCCCAACAGTTTATAGGCCTTTCAACTAAGGTTTCTGCAAGAATTCTACAATCATCTATAATGTTTTGTGGGGTAAGCTTGATAACTAATAAAATACCTAAAGGTACAATAATAATATCGTCTAAATACCCCAGTACGGGAATAAAATCTGGAATTAAATCAATTGGTGAGAAGGCATAGGCAGCAATAATTAAAGCTAAAAGCTTTACAGAATTGGGCGTTCGCTTGTCTTTTGCAATAAGCCAAACAACCAAGATGTCTTTTTTGATTGATTTAGCCCATTGTTTGATTCTTTGATACATAGCAAATATTAAAAGAACTATAGAGATTTAATCATAAGAGAGTTTTCTTAAAACAATATAGATTTTTATTATCCTATTACGACTTTCTAAAATTAACATAATACACGTTATCCGAAATTCTATTTTTTATTATATATAAATCATATCTTTATAGTTTTTTTAAATCCCAATTCTGATGTATTGGGCTTTTTAAATAATTTATTAGGTTCCATGTTGATTATTTAAGCAATGTTCCGTGAATTTATTTAATTTTAATAAACATCATCCTATTTTTTGTGAGTCATTATTTCATATGTTAGAACTGAAATTGGTTCCTAAAAAATAGGGGACGTGGTTGATTATAAGAAAGGAAAAATGGCACAGAAAGACATTTTTTAGATGGAGGTTCAACTTACTCCGACTTGTGTAAAAGTTGTACGTGCCTTTCAATGACATTCTATGCATCGCAAATGAAAAAAAAGTGAGTCGGCTGAAGATTGATCTTCAGCTTTGAATCCCGTTTAAAACTGATCTTTGAGAGTTCTTAAGCGCTGGAATTCTTCCACGCTTTCTGCACGTAGAAAAGGATTGGTTTGCAATTCATCTTCAATACTACTTGGCAGCGTGCACTGGCCTACCATACGCAAACGCTCAATCTGCTCGAAGCGTTCCAGAATCGCTGGATTGTCTGGTTCGACATGCTTGGCAAACTGGGCATTCGATAAGGTGTATTCATGGGTGCAATAGACTTGGGTGCGCGGTGGCAAGGCGGCCAGACGGGACAGAGAATGATACATCTGTGAATAGGTGCCTTCAAAAACCCGGCCACAGCCCATGGCAAATAAGGTATCACCGCAGAAAAGCACATCAATAGCATCAATAAAATACACAATATGGCCGAGGGTATGCCCGGGTACAGCAATCACCTGGATATCTATTCCATGAAAATTAAACTGTTCTTCATGCTCAAGCGGATGGGTGATAAACGGAATTTTGCTTAGTTCTGCCCGTGGGCCATACATAGGCAGATTTTTTCCTTGGATTAACCCCGGCACACCGCCAATATGATCTTTATGCCAGTGAGTCAGCCAGATTTGACTTACAGTTAAACCGTGTTCGGCACAATAGTCTTGTACCAATTCTGCTTCGGTTGGATCAATCACAGCCACCTGATGCGACGCGGTATGTTCAAGCAACCAGATATAATTTTGCAGTGAATTCTGGACATCAATACAGTGAATTTTAAAAGGTATCATAACGCATCAGACCAAATGAGGATTATGGATAAAGTAGCATAATTTCGGATGCTCTGGGGCTTGTCGATATCATCTGATCATCCGCGATTACTTTCATTTATTCCAAATTTGAAAAATTTATAATTCCGGATCATCAATGCTCACCGCATTGCCGATGGTGTAAAAATGCCCGCCGGCTACATGATGAATACTTTTCCACTCTTCAGCCACTTCATGATAATGCCAGTGGCCGTCGCGGAAGACCCGATCATCGGCATAGGCTGCAATCACCTTGCCTATAAACAGGTCATGCATTTGCTGGTTATGCGGCTCAGGAATCAGCTCGCAGAGTATCCAGGCCGCACAGCCTTGTACTACAGGAATATCAGCATCAGGAAAATGAAATAGTTCTACTCCGGATTGTACCAGTTTGTCCGGCACATCATGCAGGCTCTGCGTACCCAGACGATAGACCATATTCAGTTGTTTCAATGTTGGAATTTGCAGCGCGAAATAACCTGAATTTTCAATAATATTTCGGGTTTTGGTGCTTTTATCCAGAACCACAGTCACTTTTGCGGGGCTGAATTCCAATGCGCATGCCCAGGCTGCTGCCATAACATCTGTATCCTGCTGATCTTGAGCAGATACCAGTACAGTAGGGCCATGGGTAATCAGACGATAAGCTTTTTCTAAGGGAACGCTTTGAATATGGGAGTTTGTCATGCAGCACCATTTGCTCTATTTATTTACTAGGCCAGATTAATGAGATCATTAACATATTCAAGTTCATTCTTGCAAAAAAGCTTTTAAACTAGAGATCGTTATATTCAGGAATTCAAAAAATGAAAATGTACCAGGTCGATGCGTTTACCACGGAACTGTTTAAAGGCAATCCTGCAGCCGTGATTGTGCTGGATGAATGGCTCGAAGATGGTCTGATGCAAAATATCGCCTTGGAAAATAATCTGTCCGAAACGGCTTTTGTTAAAGTCATCGATAGCGATAATTATGCCATCCGCTGGTTTACGCCAACCAAGGAAGTGGATTTTTGTGGTCATGCGACATTGGCCAGCAGCTTTGTACTATTCAATCAGTTTGATACGGGGAAAACGATTCATTTTCATGTAAAAGACTTAGGCATTTTTGTAGCCAATCAGGATGCGGATGGCAAGATCAGAATGAACTTTCCAATCCGTCGTGCAGAGCCAGTTGCTGAATATCCTGAAGCTTTAAGACAGGCCTTGAGCAAACCGTTTAAACAGGTTTATCTGAATGTACAGGGCTATATTGTTGAATACGAATCGGTACAGGATGTGCTGGATGAAACGCCTGATTTTGAATTGTTGAAACAGTTGAATGGTAAGCGTACTGCGATTACTGCTCAGAATACCTATTTAGATGTCGCAATTACTTCACAAGATACGCAATACGACTGTATTTCACGTTATTTTGCACCGAGTAATGGCATCAATGAAGATCCGGTAACCGGTTCGATTCACACCGGAATTGCGCCGCTGTGGGCCGAGAAACTCGGTAAAAATGAACTGGTCGCTTATCAGGCATCAGCACGTGGTGGGGTGCTGTATTGTGCTTTGCAAGATCAGGATCGAATTGAAATTTCCGGTTATGGAAAGTTATATATGCAGGCTGAAATTTATCTATAATTTTTATAATTACATAGATATACATGTCGTCAGGCGAGGCGGCATGTTATTTTGATGGTTCGGCTTGGAATAGATTATTCAGAAAAAGAATCATTCTCTAAGATGGGCGCGAATAAAAATTTATATTTATAATTTGGATGAAGAATGTTGCTACGTTATAAAAATTTAAGTCTGGCGATTGTATTGTCTGGCTGTAGTGTACTAAGTTTTGCACAGCCTGTTTTGGTGAAAACGGAACAGAATATTGAAGAATACCGACTGGATAATGGACTGCGCATTATCTTGGCACCAAATGATAAAGAAAATAAAGTTTTTATGAATACGGTCTATCTGACCGGTTCCCTGAATGATCCTCAGGGCAAGGGCGGACTGGCCCATCTGCTGGAACATTTGGCCTTTAAAGGCACAGAAAATGTCAAAGGGGATGAATTCCAGCGTCGACTGGATCAATATACCTTGATGACTAATGCCAGTACCGACTATTACTCGACCAAATATACCAATGTGATCCGTCCTGAAAAAACTGCGCTGAGTGAAGTCATTTTTCTCGAAGCCGAACGCATGGACAAGCTGGTGCTTCAGGAAAAATATGTACCGACTGAAATTGATATTGTAAAACGCGAGCGTGAAATTCGTCTGGATCAGCCATTTTCAGTATTGATCGATCAGGTGTTTAAATCTGCTTATGGCAATCAGTATTTAGGCCGTTTGCCGATTGGTGACCTAAATGAGCTGCAATCAATCAATATGCAGGAACTACACCGTTTTTACCGTCAATGGTATGCACCGAATAATGCCTTTGTGGTCATTTCGGGCAAATTTGATAAGGCCGAAGTCTTAAAACAGCTGGATACGCATTTCAGTCCGATTCAATCCCGAAATGTACCAGCGCAAGTGAAAGTCCCAGCGCTTAAACCAGAGCAAATCAAACAGCGTGAATTTACAGTAAAGAAAGGCAGTGATCTGGCCAAGTTTAATCTTTATTTGAATCAATCCGAAGAAAGCATTAAAACGGCTTTGGCTGTTTCGCCAACGCTCTATACTTTGCAGCCAAGTGGACATCTCTATCAGAATATGGTGGAAACTGGGAAGTCAACAGCGGTGCAATCCAGTACCTGGCTGGATAAAGACTTTAATCTGGTGTTTATGGGAGCAATCTATGCTCCGAATCATCAGGCACAGGATATTGAAAAGGGGCTGATCCAAGGCGTAGAAAAGAGCCAGCCATTTACCGAAGCAGAATTAAACCGGGCTAAAAATCTGACCCGAAATCAGGCCGACAATATTAAAAATAGTGCGACTGCTTTAGGTTCACGTTTAAGTGATTATGCAGTGGCGTATTCGGGTGACTGGAGCCAGTATTTTAAAGATCTGAGCGCGATTCAAAACCTGAATGTGAATCAGGTCAATCAGGTCTATAAGAATTTTTTAAAACCTGAATACCGTATTTCTGGCAATATTTTACCTACCCCGGAAGATCAGAAAAAAGCGCAGGAACTGGCACAAACAGAAGCACCGGCAAAAACTCTGGATCAACAGACTGAAGCAGAAGAGCCACTGAAAGATGTCAGTGTTTATCAGGCTGAAGTGAAGCAATATGTCCAGGAATCCAAACAGTATTTGTACAGTAAAGACAAACAGATTCAGCGTGGCAAGTTGAAAAATGGCATTAAATACGCGTTGTTTCCGACGACTACCCGCGATGACAAGGTTTATGCCACAATTTCACTGGATTTTGGTACTGCACAAAGCCTGATGAATAAAGGCGAGATTCTGGATCTGACCGCTTATTTAATGTTGCGCTCATCGAAAACTCAAAGCTTGCAGCAGATTGCCGATAAAATTATTGAAGTAGGTGGTTCGGCAACTGCCGGTGCATCCGGCAATGGCCTGACCTTGCAGATCAGCGCCAAAAAAGAAAAGTTTGAGGAGTTTTTCCAGTATGTGGTTGATGTGCTGAAAACGCCGGCATTTGAGCAAAGTCAGTTTGATTTAATCAAGGGGCAGACTTTATCCAGTCTGGATCGTCCTTATACTGAACCAGATACCGTGTCGAGCTTGACGATGGCTCGAACGATCGAGATTTATCAGCCTGGCGATCTGCGTTTTCATTTCGAGCCGGAATTGGCCAAAAAACAGTATCAGAAAGCGACTCGCGAACAGGTTATGGCACTGTATCAGCAGTTTTTAAAAACCCAGCATGCGCAAATAGCGGTTACGGGCGAATTTAATCCGAAATCGATGCAAAAAACGCTGAAAAACAGTTTCTCAGACTGGAAAGCTACACAGCCTTATGAGCGTCTGAAATCGGAATATCGAAGCTATCCAGCCCAGAAAATTCATGCGTTGTCTGAGCAGCGTGAATTCGGGAGTTATGAGGCATTCATGAGCATGCCGGTCGGCGCAGATCATGCCGATGCACCTGCATTACAGGTATTTCGATATATTCTGGGTGATTCACAGTTATCGTCACGACTGGCACAAGAGCTACGCGAGAAAAATGCACTAGTCTATGGTTTTAGTGCAGATGTGCAACTCGATGAATGGGCAGATGTGGGCGCCATGATGATTAGTGCCAATTATACGGCTGGAAAATCCGCACAGGTTTCTCAGGCAGTGCATAAGGTACTCAATGAACTGCTGACACGTGGCGTGACTGAACAGGAAGTCGAAGCGGCAAAAGCCAGTATCTTGAAACAGCGTTTAACTGCACTCGAAGATGATCGCCGTATTCACACTATGTTGATTCCACAGCTGGAAAAAGACCGTAATCTGGTTTACCGGGAAAAACGTGATCAGGCGATTGCTCAACTGAGCAAAGCCGATATTGATGCCATGATCAAAAAATACATCAAGCCGGACCAGCTGGTGGAAGTGATGGCTGATCAGTACGGTAAGCAAGTGAAAACATCATAGTGTTGATAAAAAATCCCCTCAAGTGAGGGGATTTTTTTATTTTAGTTTTATGCTTTAGGTTGCTCTATGGCTAAAAACAATCCCTCCAGTTAAGCTTGCAAGGATAGATAGGAGCAGACTCCAAACAGATACAATAAGAAGGAAAATCAATATTCCACAGCCAATCAAAGTTGAAACGAAAGCAATATCTTGATCAAAAGGATGATGGATCGCCACTTGATAATAATAAGACGTTATCCAGCTTGAAATAATAGTGAGTAAAATACAAAGTCCTTTGCCTGAAGGCGTATTTAGACTGGAATCTGTTATCCAACTTAGCATGTCCTCATCTACTCAAAGTCGATAAAAACGTTTAGCATTTTCATAAAAAATCGGCTTTAACGCATTTTCATTGTAGTCCTGCACAATATCGCTAAAGGCATCAATAATGTTGGTGAGTGAGCTACTGACACTGTCCATTGGAAAGTTGGATGCAAACATCACGCGCCCAGAACCAAAACAGTCTAAAGTATGCTGGATCACGGGTGCGGCACGTTCCACTAATTCCTGTTTACTTGCCAGCCGTTTCTGCGTGTGAAAATCATGTCCCAAGACTGGCATAAACAGACCAGACATTTTGGTCGATACATTTTTGCATTCGGCCAGTTCTGCCAACTGATCTTTCCAGTCTGCAAATATCTGGGTGCGATCTTGTTCGGTCTTGCCTGTAGCTTTGCTCACTTTGCCAAATAAACCTGCGGGCGTACCCAGATGATCCAGCACAATAGGGGTGTTTGGAAAGGCTTTGGCCAGAGCAGTAACATCCGCAATCTGGGTAGAGTACACCCAGGCATCAAAGCTTAAATCTTGCCTGGCCAGTTCTTCAAAGCCCTTCAGGAAATCTGTGTTGCGATAGAGATGCGGTTCATCGGTCCAGGCATGAATCCCTTTATCTGGATGTACTGCAGCCATTTTACGGATGCCCCGAAACTTGGGAGAAGCTTCGCGATGCAATTGAATCAACTGTTTAAAATTTTTCTGCCGCGGATCCGCCGTGGCGACAATTCCACCCAATTGGATAGTGTGCTGATCAAAAGGAAGCCCAGCGATAAAACGGGTTTCATTTACCACACCCGTACCTTTATGGTCATGCCAGCTGGCTTCAACATGCACAATCTGCTCTATTTCATAATGTCCTGCATCTTTCTTGTAATTTGCAGGCAGATAAAGTGCAGTCAGGTGCTGTGTCAGGCCAATGGTCTCAATGACGTCTCTGGGTTTCAACAGTCGAACCATTCTGTCTAGTAATTTGGGATGATTGCCGAACAGCTTTACCGCTAGCGCTGCCGCATGTGGGGTATTGTACGGATCCCATTGGTGGATATGAGGGTCAATGATCGGGAAGGGAAGTTGCTGCATGCTATGCCTTGTTTTCGTTTATTTATTATTCAATTTATATAGTGCTTAAATCACTTTAAAGTCAATATGATAAATGACAGCAAATAAAAAAAGCCCCGCGGGGCTTTTCGTATTTTAATCAATGATCATGCTTGTGATCATGGTTATGCTTGTTGGCATGAAACTCTTCATTGTGACGGAAACGTAAATAGTTTTCGAACTGTTCACAGTATTCATCATAGTTATCTTCCAGCATCATTTGAAATTGCTGCAAGATATAAGACATGACCTGATCTTTGGCATCGCGCATTTCATTCCCATCTTTAAAGTTATTCGCTGCCACCCAGGTATTGAAACGGGCAGTACCAAATAACATCGCCGCACTGACTTGACCGCGCTTATCGCTCGGTTTTTCCTGTGAACCTTTTTCTACGCGACAAAACTCGTTGGCTTGTTGAATAAATTCATCAGCACGTTCAAAGAATGCCGCATTTAACGCTTCTTCTTCGGTTACATCGGTTGCTTCAATCTTTTGAACCATGAATTTGTTCCTAACACTAAAATCTCAATCGTTAATTATAGGCAAAGCCTTGCAGAAACTAAACCTTTGCCTTAATCTAAAAAATAGCCTAAGCATATAAAAGTGAATGCCATGCAGGATGCGATTGCAGTACAAAGCCTAAAAAGTGATATTGCCTTATTGCGCCAGAATATTTGGCCACCGGCAAATCTAGCCAATGTTGAAGGCTTGCCGATTTATTATGGCAGCCAGTCACAGGTAGATGAATACTATAGCCAGTGGCTCGGGCTGATTGAAAGGGCACAGGATCTGTTTCAGCCTTTTATGGAAGATGAAATCTTGGATGCGATCCATCTGCCGAGTCATTTAAACTTGCCGCTGTTTTATTTTCATGTTGACCGGATTCGCATTAATAAAACCCGCGCCAAGGAATCCAAAACTTTTCGTGGGGTCGCCAGCCTGATCGAAAAATGCGGCCAGTTCGAACCCGAGCAGATTGCAGCCATGCGGCAGTGGCTAGACAGTGACGACACCGCAGCATTGGTGGCACATCGTGAGTTTGTGGATTTACGCACTTATGTATTTCAGCATGGCCAGAGCGAATATACGCGCACCCGTTTTTATGTGAATGGGATTGTGCTGAGTGTTGAGCCACATTTTGAACTGGTCGATGCACGCGATAAGCCACGCAAGCAACGCAGCGACAGTTATAACGATCCTCTGGCAGACAATAATACCTGGAAAGTATTCGGCAAATATCGCTAGCACAGTTTGACCAAGCCCGGTCTTACCAGAAGGGCTTGGTATTTTCTGCAAACTGCTGTAAACGCTCTGCTGCTTCGTTCGACAAACGCTGCTGTTCCGCACTTATCCAGCCTAGCACAAACCAGGCCTTGGCCTGTTGTTTGACATAAGGTCTAAATAATTCGTCTGCTACAAATAGGTCATTATAATGCCCGAGACTTTCCTGCAAGGGTTTTAAGGCTTTTAGATAGGCTTTAACCTCTTTTTCAGGAAATAAGCTTTGCAAGAATTCTACGTTATAGCGTAAGCGTTTGACCCGTTTGCGTGTGCGATGCCGGGATTCAATATCCAGTTCTTGATAGTTCTCGGCATCCTGACAGATTTGCTGATGCAGCTTGCTCAGGCCTTTACACAAAATTTTATGCGAAGACTTGGCTTTACCCTCTGTATTTTCTTGGCTAAAGCTGAATAGTTGCAGCATTAATTCTACTGTGGCAGGACTTCTGAACAGCGCACTGATATCTGGTTGTTTTTGTCGGTGTGGTGGTAATTTCAGTAAGGGTGAACCTGCTTTTTCCAGTTGTGGAATCAGGCTTTCTGCCAGGGCATCGCGATCTCGGGTGGAACCCAGTTGCTGAAAAATATCCCGCAGCTGTTCCGGCCATTCTGGCTGTACATGTTCAGTCACGGACTGGGAAATTTTAAAAGCACTGCGCAAACGTCGAATCGCAACACGTGCCTGATGCACATGATCACTATTATAATTTTCGGCAGCAATCGCCGTCGCATTTGGGAAAAGATGAGCCAGACAGTTGGCGACAATCTTTTGCAAAATCGTACTGATCTGATCTTTCTGCTCAAGCACTAAGGGAAGCTGATGCTGAACCGGTAGACTCTCTTCACCATGTAATAAGGCAAAACCGCGTTCCGATTTGCTCCGTGTATCCAGCCACAAAGCATAACGCTGAACCCAGGGCTGAATGAAATCAATCAATTCACTCAGCTGGCCGGATTTAAGCTCAAATTCGACCTCATAAATATCGATGGCTTGATCATTGTGCCGAATTTCTCCAACATCAAAAGCAATCTCAATCTGGCTGTCCAGATGACTTTCTGTGAGTACATACCGTACGACATCTGTTTCAAATTGCAGAATAAGTGGTGTCTCCAGATCACCGATCGCCTGTTTCAGAATTTTTTTTGCCGGTTTATGTTTGCGATATAACTGAAAATCACAATGTTCCGGAGGACTTTTTAATTCATGCTCAAGTTCAAAACGTTCAAATTGTTGTTCGGTCGCTGCTTTCAGGGTTTGAATCCATTGCTGGTCTTCCAGACGTTGCCGCAGGGCAATCTGATGTTGTTGTAATTGCTGTGCTTCAGTATCAAAATAGCGTGCACACAGACGATGCCGAGTCGGCTGAAGTTTCTGAATGTCCTGTTCAAATTGCACACGAGACTGTGGCGGAATCTGGAATTTGAGTTCTATTTCTGCCATCGGGTCATTCCTCCGCGATGTTGGTTTTATAGATTAATATAGCCCAAAGATCGGCAGGGGTGTGATGTGCTTCTGCAACAAAAAAGCACGCCAGAGAAGGCGTGCTTTGAGTTTTTCTTGTGATATTTATTTCAATATTTTTATTTCAATATGTTTATTTCAGGAATTTACGACTGACCAAGAACTGTTCGGTCGCTTCAAGCAGTTTCTGCGCATAGACTTCCTGCTTGGCGGTCAGCCAGCCCAGCACAAACCAGTCACTTGCTTCCAGCTCGGTCTGCTGAATATAAACTGCAGAAGAGGCCAAAGTTTGATATTCACTGGCTGCCAGTTGAGCATCGTTCAGCGCTTTGCTGTATTTCTGCAAATTTTTGACATCATAGATCGTGGTTAAAATCGGAAAGCTGAATTTGAGCTCCTGAATCCGGCCCGACAATTGATCCAGACTTTCAAAATCAGTGATATCGGTCTGGTTCATTTGTTCCTGCAAAGCTTTATATTGCTGTTGCAAGGTAGTTTGAGCAGCAGTTTTCAAGTCCAGCGAGGCATGCTCATTTTCATTTAAACTGAACATCAGTAATTCCAGATAATGATGCACATTCTGGGTAGATTTGACCAGATTACTGAGTTTCTCCTGCGCATACAGAATATCTTTGCTCAGGTTTTCTGCCGTGGTGGGATTTTGCAGGAAGCCGGCCAAGCTGTTTTGCATATGTTGTAAATGTTGCAAATGTTCAAATTGCTGCTTAAAGGCCGCCAGTTGATGTGCCCATTTGTCCGAAAGCTGTGGATGCCAGTCTTTGAAGAGCAGCAAGGTCAGATATAAGTGATCCAGTGCCAGTCGTGCCTGATCAATATGTTCCTGCTCTGCAACCTGAGCTGCAATCGCCGCGATATTCGGCAATAAATGCTGCATCTGCTGTGCAATCAGACTGTACATGGTTTTACTGGCGCTGTCTTTTTTGCTGATCTGAAATTCTTTGCTAAGGGTCGCAGGACTGACGCGCTGTGAAGTGGCCAATAGATTGCCTATTTCAGCCTTGCTGCGTACATCGAGCCAGAGCTGGTATTTCTTGACCCATTCAAAACTAAACGCCAGTAGATGTTGAATTGAACCATTTTTAAGCTCGAACTCGACTTCATGTACTTCTTGCTCGGCATCATGTGTGCGGATATGCCCAATATCCAGGCTGACTTCGATCTGGGTATCTTCATAGTCAATCACCCTTAACGTACGGGAAATATCGGTTTCAAACTGGAGTTGGAGCTGGTCGAACTGATTGCCGAGCGCATTGCTGAGAATTGCCCCGGCTTCTGGAAATTTTTTATAAATATCTAAATCCAGTTCAGGAGATGCGGTTAATTTCCCTAGATCATGATTATGTTCAAAGCGTTCGATATGGCTTTTTCCGGCCGCTTTTAGTGTTTGCACCCAACGTGTACCTTCCAGACGCTGACGCAGTGCCACCTCATGCCGGGCCAGTTGACGGTCGGTAGTATCATAATATTTGGCTTGAAGCTGGATCTGTTGAGACTTTTTCGGATCAAGTGCCTTGAGCAGCGCAGTGCGTCGTGCCACAGGAATTTGGAACTTGAGTTCAACTTCAACCATGATGATCATCCTATCTGTTCAGTGCAATTAAGTACTGAATCTTCACTTGAATAAGGTTTTAAAATGAGGCGGACAGCAGCCGCAATTATATTTTTAGATTTGTGCGCAGCAGATTGTAACCAAAATCAAAATGCATGTAAGACTTGACTGAGCATAAAAAGCTTAAACAGAAGTTTGAAACTTAGATTTCATCGGTTCATTTTAGGATAAAACGATCGGATTCAGGCCTTCACGGGGATGTGCAAGATGCATTGAAGCGCGCATCAAAAGGCTGTTATTTGGCTAAAATATACGCTAAGGTAAAACAAAAAACGTCAGGATGATGACAGATGAATGTACAAGTACAACCAGAAAGTAAGAATGAGGTGATGGTTCAGCCCCAGATGCCGATTAAGAACTATCATGAATTTTATCGCTTCTATTTGACTGAGCATCGGCATATTATTAGCCGCCGTCTGCACGTGGCCGGCAGTAGCATCGGTTTATACTGTTTTGCCAAAGCCATTCGTCAAGGCAAGCCGCGATATTTTGCATATGGTTTACTCTCGGGCTATGCCTGTGCCTGGGTCGGTCATTTTATCTTTGAGCGCAATAAACCAGCCAGCTTCAAACAGCCTGTATATAGCTTTATCTCGGACTGGCGCATGTTTGCCGATGTCCTGCGTGGTAATATCAGTCTGATCGACCTTAAATACGATAAAATTTCCAGTTAAGCCAGAATGACTTTTATCGGAATGTGCCCACTTAAAGCATGAAATTGCGATAAAAGCCTTGCAAGTCTAGAATTATTATTCTAATAATTATGGTATTGCAGATTAGGTTTTTTGATCAACCATTATATTTTAATTAATACATCAGTTTTCCAAGCCTGGAGCGACCTTCTCCGGGCTTTTTTTATGCCTGTTTGCTACCAATAAATGTTCAAGATTTTGCTCATGCTATTGTGTAAATATTCATAGAAGAATTCATGTGGATTTGTGCTGAAAGTAAAAGATCCTTTCTGGCTTTGAAACGTCTCCCCACAAACGAATGACTCAAAACCAGAAAGGATCGGGTATTACCAACACAGGTATTTATTTTTCTGTTTATTTTCTGTGTCTAAGGCTATTTAAGACGCTTCGTGCCGATTGGGCTATCCCTGAAAATGGGTATTTTTAATATTAATTAATTTGAGTACGCTTGAGCCAGGCGAAAAAAAGACAAAAAAAATCGCTCTTAGAATTTTGCAACTTCTCCACCAAGTTATCTGCAAAATCCTAAAAGCGTTTGTCGGAGGGCGTAAGCATTAACACGTTATAATTATTGTTATAAGGCAATTAAAACGCAGATTTGAAAGCCCGTATATCCCTGAAAATGGTGATATTTAAGATTTAATTGATAAATTGCGCTAAAAACCTGCAAATCTGTTGCTGCTTGGTCTCAGAAACAGCAGGACTGCGGCAATTAAACCGAGTTATGCCTATAATAGAGCCATCCTAGCAAGTGGCGAGCAAGATGCGCGGTTTATATTTAATTACCAATGATGATCCATTAGAGCTTTTATTGGCGAAGTTGGAAGGTGCAATGGCCAATGGTGGTGTTGCGGTCTTGCAATATCGCCGTAAAAAAGTGGCGAAAGAAGATCAAATTTACGAAATCGAGTATATGAAAGCCATGTGTGCTGAATATGCTGTACCTTTCGTGATTAATGATGATCTGGAAATGGCGGTTAAATACAGCGTGGGTGTGCATTTAGGCCAGGATGATGGTTCGATTGTCGACGCTGTTGCGCGTTTGCCTAAAGGCGTGTTGATTGGCCGTAGCTGTAATAACTCACTTGAGCTGGCTGAACAGGCCATTGCCGATGGTGCGAATTATGTGGCATTTGGAGCAATTTATGCTACTGATAGTAAACCTGAAGCGGGTAATATTGGTCTTGAAACCTTAAAACTGGCCAAAGAGAAATTGAATGTACCTTTATGTGCCATTGGTGGTTTAACGGTTGAAAATTCCAAGGATGTCATTGAGTCAGGTGCGGATTATTGCGCGGTGATTAGTGATATATTGGGACTCCCTATGAATGCCATTCCTGAACGTTTAGATGAATGGTCTGCGCTTTTTCAAGCTACAGCATAAAATTTTTTGATTGATTTAATTTTGAGTCGAGTGCCTTCATGAGCTTATCTCCAAAGCAAGAACAATTGTTCAAACAAGCTAATAAACATATTCCGGGTGGCGTTAATTCACCTGTACGCGCATTTAATGGTGTCGGTGGGACGCCGGTCTTTATCGAAAAAGCCCAAGGTGCGTATCTGTATGATGTCGATGGTAAGCGTTATGTGGACTATGTAGGTTCATGGGGGCCGATGATTCTGGGCCATGCACATCCGGCGATTATTAAAGCCGTTCAGGATGCTGCGGTCGATGGTTTGAGTTTTGGTGCGCCCACAGTTCATGAAACCACGCTTGCAGATATTATTTGCGAGATCATGCCATCGATTGAACTAGTGCGTATGACCAACTCGGGTACAGAAGCGACCATGACCGCGATTCGTTTAGCACGTGGTTATACTGGCCGTGACAAGATTGTAAAATTTGAAGGCTGTTATCATGGTCACTCAGATTCATTATTGGTAAAAGCCGGTTCAGGTTTATTGACCAGTGGAGAAGGGGAAGCGACGTCTGCAGGCGTGCCAGCAGATTTTGCTAAACATACGCTGACACTTCCATATAACGACATCGCGACTTTAAAAGAATGCTTTGCCAAATTCGGTTCAGAAATTGCCGGCGTGATTGTTGAGCCAGTCGCAGGCAACATGAACTTGGTGAAACCAATTGACGGTTTCCTGCAAGCGATTCGTGATGTTTGTGATGAGCATGGTTCAGTGTTTATTATTGATGAAGTGATGACAGGTTTTCGTGTTGGACTGGGTGGCGCGCAAGCACATTACGGCGTAACTCCGGATTTAACCACATTGGGTAAAATCATCGGTGCAGGCCTGCCAGTGGGTGCATTCGGTGGGAAACGTGAAGTGATGGAATGTATTGCACCATTGGGTAAGGTATACCAAGCAGGTACATTGTCAGGTAATCCGCTGGCAATGCGTGCCGGAATTGAGATGTTTAAACATCTACGTGCTGAAGGTTTCTATGAGAAATTGTCTGCGCAACTTGAGAAACTGCTGGTTGGCTTGCAAGCTGCTGCGGATGAAGCCGGTATTCCGTTTAAGACGCAACAAGTCGGTGGTATGTTTGGTCTTTACTTTACCGATCAGGAAGATATCACCAGTTTTGACTCTATGCTGAAATGTGATGTCGATGCGTTCCGTAAATTCTTCCATGGCATGTTAAATCGTGGCGTAAACCTTGCACCATCTGCTTTTGAAGCCGGCTTTATTTCAGCTGCGCATAGTGATGAAGATATTGCTTACACGATTCGAGCGGCTAAAGAAACTTTTGCTGAGATGAAAGGATAATTCGACCTCTCCCTGACCCTCTCCTAAAAGGAGAGGGAATATAAGCCCGAGTGATCGGGCTTATTTCATTCTTTGGATTAGACATCATAAGATTTGAAATTGATAAATTAAAGGATGAGATAGATCAATGAAAACCAAACATTATTTGACTTTAAGCGATGCGGAATTTTTATTAGATCAAGCCCATCAATATGCCATTCAGAACAGTTTTAATGTCAGTATTGCTGTGGTGGATGAAACGGGTCATTTGCTTGCGATGAAGCGTATGGATGGTGCAGCACCGATGACTGCAAATCTGGCCGTCGAAAAAGCCAAATGTTCTGCAATGAGTCGCCGTCCATCCAAGTTGTTTGAAGATATTATTAAAAGTTTAGAGGGGCTGGTTGTCCATTATTTTGTCTAGGATCAGTGTAGAGGTTAGAACTTACCATTTTTCTAGATCTACGCTAGCATAGGTAGATATTCGCATAGATTAGAAAAATCCTCTCCCATGCTTTACCCCATGCCCAAAAAAATCCAACTTGCCCTATCTCAAGCCAAATGGCAATTGTCATCCTCTAAATCCGTTTTGGTTTTAGTCGGATTGCAAAACTTGCGTATGCAGCAGGGGATACAAGACAGTTCACTGATGGCAAATTTGATCCAAGTAACCAATAAAGCCAAAGCACTGGATATTCCCATTGTTGATCTATATGGCGATGACTTGATGCAAGGCATGCAGCAATTGGGAGAATATGCCTCAACGCATCCGCAACTCATTTTTGCCGGTCAGGTCACGCCAATGCTGAAACAGATTTTGCCGCATCTGATGAGTGTGACGGATCAAATCGGTGTGGTCGATGACGCCATTTTATTGGTGAATCAAGATCAGCATATTCAATGGATTGAAAATATTTCGGCACAGGGGATACATCACTTAAATACCTATAGCCTGACTCGCTTATGGGATTTAAGCGCGCCGTCAGAATATGTATTGTCCACCAAAGGCATTATGTTGGCTGTCGCAGAACAGCTGGATATGGATGCTCTGGAAATTGATCCCTATGTCGATTTAAAAAATTATGGTCTGGATTCGGTAGCGATGGTGAGTCTGGTCGGTATATGGCGTGCGCATGGCGCGAATGTAGTTTATGAAGATGTGCTACAGCATCCGTCTTTGCATGAATTGGCAGGCTTCATTTTACAATCCTCAGGTTGATGCGCTGCGATTGAGCATTTTTATGCGCTAAATCGGAAATTTCATCGTCATTTACATAAATGCGCATTGTAATTCTTGGCTAAGCTTTCTATCATTGCCGCCTTGTTTTTCGCGATCAGCCTGGGATTGAACTTTGAGTAATTTTCTAACCGAACATCTGATACATCGTGATGACGATTTCATGGTCATCCACAAACCTGCAGGTTTACTCACAGTTCCCGGTAAAACAGAAGACTTACAAGATTGCCTGATCAACCGTCTGATCAAACTCGAACCCAAAACTTTACTGATTCATCGACTGGATCGCGATACTTCCGGCATTTTGGCCTTTGGTCTGACTAAATGGGGACAAAAAACCATTTCCCGCCAGTTTCAGGAACGCCAGACCGATAAAACCTATCAGGCTGTGGTTGCCGGTACACTCGAAGGTGAAGGCACTATTGAAGTGCCAGTGGTGTATGATCCAAGCCGTCCGCCTTTACATATCGCAGATCCCACACATCATAAGCCGGCCATCACGCATTGGCAGGCGATTGAACATTTTAATATTCAGGGACAGCCTGTGACCCGGGTGAAACTGATCCCAATTACCGGCCGTTCACATCAGTTGCGGGTGCATATGCAATATCTCGGACATCCGATTATTGGCGATACCTTATATGCGACATCCGAACAGCAACAGCTCAGCTCGCGTTTATGTTTACACGCGGAACGTTTGAGTTTTTATCATCCTCAAACAGAGCAGTTAGTCGAATTTTATTGTCCGGCGCCGTTCTAGGAAATACTTCTTTAATCGGCGTGAATTATGCTCACTTTTTAGTGGGCTTTATGTCAAAATACATTGCTTGAAGGTGTGGAATTTTGCTCCAATGACGTTTCGTGATTGAGCCTAATATTCATAATCTTGTACTTAAGATAAAGGTGGAAAAATTGCAGCAATTTGCTATTGGTCAACGTTGGTTATCAGATACTGAAACAGAACTCGGTTTAGGCGTTCTTATTGATGTTGATGAGCGGTCGGTCAGCATTTTATTCCCGAAAAGCGATGAAACCCGCGTCTATGCACGCAGCAATGCACCCTTATCTCGTATCGTATTTAATGTGAAAGATGAATTACAGGATCAGGAAGGGACCAAGTGGATTGTAGAATCCGTTGAAGACCGCAATGGCGTGGTACGTTATCACGTCGTTCGTACCTTGGAAGATGGAACTGAAGAACGTAAATCGCTGAATGAAACCCGTATTGGTGCAACCATCCAATTGTCTAAGCCTTTAGACCGTTTATTGGCCAGTCAGGTTGATTATAAAGAATGGTATGACCTGCGTATTGAAGCGCTGCTGATGCAGGCCAATATGCAAAGCAGTCCACTGCGTGGCCTGGTGGGTTCACGTGTAGGCCTGATTCCACATCAATTGTATATTGCTCATGAAGTCGGTCAGCGTTTTGCACCGCGTGTGTTACTGGCGGATGAAGTAGGTCTGGGCAAAACCATCGAAGCTGGTCTGATTATCCATCAACAGCTGAAAACCGGCCGTTCTGAACGTATTCTGATTTTAGTACCGGATTCGCTGCAATATCAGTGGATGATTGAGATGCGCCGTCGTTTCAATCTTGAGTTCTCGCTGTTTGACTTGACCCGTACTGCATCGATCAAAGAACATGATCCTGAACAAAACCCATTCCTGACCGAACAAAAAATTATTGCCTCTGTCGATTTGATGGTCGACCATGAAGATTTGCGTGAACAGGCACTAGAAGCCGGTTTCGACTTGCTGGTGGTCGATGAAGCACATCATTTGATGTGGAGTGAAGAAGATGGCGGTAATGACCGTTATGATCTGGTCGAAGAACTGGCTGAACATACGCCGGGCGTGTTGTTATTGACGGCGACACCTGAACAGCTCGGTGTGGAAAGTCACTTTGCACGCCTACGTTTGCTTGATCCGCAACGTTTTAACTCGCTGGATCGTTTCCTCGATGAAGAAGCGCAATATCAGCATACGGCTAAAATTGCAGAAGTGCTGATGTCAGATCTGCCGCTAGAAGCTGAGCATTTCACTGCGATTGAAGCCTTGTTAGGACATCCGATTGAAGATCATCCTGAACAGCGTTTCCGTGCGATTCACGAACTTTTAGACCGTCATGGTACAGGCCGTATTCTGTTCCGCAATACGCGTGAAGCAATTCAGGGCTTCCCGGGACGTGACTGTCAGCCCGCACCATTACCGGCACCAGAACACTGGTCTAAAGACGGCAAATTACGTGAGCAAATGTGGCCTGAAGAAGCTCAGCTAGACGGCTCGTGGATGGAAGCCGATCCACGCGTGATGTGGCTGATGGAGCGTTTGCGTACCGATTTAAAACACAAGAAAGTCTTACTGATTGCGCGTAGCGGGCCAGTGGTTGAAGCGCTGGAAAATGTACTGCGTCTACATGCCGGTATCCGTACTGCGATGTTCCATGAAGGCATGAGCTTACTTGAGCGTGACCAGGCTGCGGCGTATTTTGCTGAAGATTCGTATGGCGCACAGATTCTGCTTTGTTCGGAAATCGGTTCTGAAGGTCGTAACTTCCAGTTTGCCTCTGACCTGATTCTGTTCGATTTACCTGCGAACCCGGATGTGCTGGAACAACGTATTGGTCGTCTGGATCGTATCGGTCAGGAAAACCGTATTCAGATTCATGTGCCTTATCTGGTGGGAACTGCACAAGAACGTATGTTCCGCTGGTATAACGAAGCGCTGAATATCTTCAGCAATATTTCTCCAACTGCACAAACCTTGCAAGAAAACTTTATTGTTCGCTTGAAAGACTGTCTATTGGCAGACAAAGGTCAAGAGTTTGAAGACCTGCTGGAAGAAGTCAGCGTGCAACGTGAAGCGCTGGAAGCTGAATTGCAGGAAGGTCGAGACCGTTTGCTTGAGTACAACTCTTGCCGTCCGGTGGTGGCACAGGAAATTGTCAACGCGCTTGAAGACTATGATGACAATACCACTTTGCCGATTTTCATGAAGCGCTTTATGGCGTCTACGAATATCGACTTTGACGAGCAAAGTAACGGTACCGTGATCATCAAGCCAACCGATCAAATGCAGGTTCAAGGTTTGACGCTGGATGAAGAAGGGATTACAGCGACTTTCTATCGTGATCAGGCACAAATCCGCGAAGATGCGCAATACCTGACACTGGAACATCCATTCACTGAAAGTGTGATGGAAATGATCAATACGCAAGGCTTTGGTAGCACTAACGTTGCGGTACTAAAATCTGCAGCACTGCCACAGGGTTCGGTATTACTTGAAGTATGGTTCAAGGTCGATGTGGTGGCTCCGAAAGCATTGAACTTGCCGTCTAGCTTGCCGCAACAGTTGATCCGTGTCTTGCTTAGTGAAAAAGGTCAGGATCTATCACAAAAGATTGCACCAGAAATCCTGAAACCGTACCTGCATCATTTGGATGGCAATAGCTGTCGTCAGGTGGTGAAAGCACGTCGTGATGTGATTGAAGCGCGTTATCAGCAGGCACTTGAACTGGCACGCAGTGCTTTGCCGGGCTTCAAGCAGCAAGCCAAAGAAGTCTATGGCAATAAATGGCAATATGAAATTGATCGCCTGACCTATCTGAAACAGTTCAACCCAAGTATCCGTGAAGATGAAATTGCACGTTTACAGAAATTGCAGAAAGAAGGTTTAAGCTTACTGGATGGTCTATCGGTAACACCGGAAGCGATTCAGGTGATGGTTGTCGTTAAGCCTTAAGCTTTAAATCATTAAAAAATGCAGCTTTCGGGCTGCTTTTTTTATGGGCAAAATCCGGGTTTATTATTTTTTTGGTCGGAGAATGCTGGCCTGTTATTTTACTCCTGTTTAAAATCAGCCTACTGAATAATAAGAATGAAAAATCATGTCAAAAGCATTGATTACCCTTGGCACAAAGACCAGTCATGGCGGCATGGTGACTGAATGTGAACCCTCTTTTTTGATCAATAGTATCGCCGTACATTTAAATGGCATGAAGCATTATTGTCCCAAATGCCAGACCATGGTCACCGCAATTGCTAGCGACTTATCAATTACAGTCAAAGGAAAAGCGGTAGTCATTGCGGGGGATAAGGCCAGTTGCGGTGCGACTTTTTTACCGATGCAACATTTGACTGTATCGCAGAAATAGACTTTAAATTCTGAAGGAATACAGAGAAATGACTTTGAGGTCATGCTTTGAGCATTTTTGCGCTGCCGAATAAATCTTTAAAGCGGTAAGCTCATTCTACGATTTCAGGATGAATACGCACTGCGTTTAAAAATAATGAAGCAAGCCTTACATTTTACCCATGCCAATGGTATCCCTTCGGCAACTTATCGGAAGTTTCTGGACTGTTTTCAGCAAGACTATGAGGTCAAAGCGATTCCCTTTATCGGCATGAACCCACAATATCCAATTACGCGAGACTGGCGTTATCTGGTCGATGAAGTCATTGCAGATATCGAGCAGCAGTTTCCTCAGCAGCAAGTGATTGGCTTAGGACATTCTTTTGGTGGTCTGGTGACCCTGATGGCGGCGTATCGACGTCCCGAACTGTTTTCCAAGCTGATCATTATGGATCCACCATTTGTGATTGGAAAAAACAGCGCCATGTTTGAACTGATCAAAAAGCTGAATCTAAAAAGTGTCGATCGTTATACACCCGCAGGAATTACGCTAAAACGCAAAGATCATTGGTCATCGAAACAGGTCGCGATTGAAGCTTTGCGATCTAACCGTCTATTTAAAAATTTCGATGAGCAATGTTTTGCTGATTATATTGAGAGCGGTATTCGGCTAGAACCTGAACGCGGTGGGGTGACGTTAACCATTCCTAAACAGGTAGAAGCGGAAATCTTCCGGACTGTGCCAGCTTGGTGGTGGAGAACACCACGCCGACCGCCTGAAGTGCCAATTCATCTGATGACTGCTGAGCAGAGCCAGTTTTATCAGCAGGGTTTGCCACAAGGTATGCAGAAGATTTATCGGATTAATTATTCTGTGGTTGAGGGCGGGCATATGTTCCCGCTTGAGTATCCGGAGGCCACTGCAAAGGCGGTCAAAGCCCAACTTGTACTTTTGTAATTATCATAAAAAAAGAGACGTTGATTGCGTCTCTTTTTATACTACTTCATGCAAATCGGAAAATTAACGTAGCTGAGAATCTTCCAGATGACGTGCACCTTCCAGAATCATCCGGATCATGATCATGGTCTGTTCGGCAATTTCTTTGCGGTCTTCGGCAGGCATATCAATCACATTGGCGCCCATGTTGAAGACCAGTTGGGTAATGGCTTTGGCGGCAATATCCGGATGAAATAACTTCTTGTTGTTTAGGCGTTCTAGACGAATCAAATCATCCTGAAGTTCTTGCTGAAAATAATTTAACTGGCGTTCTACCGCCTGTTTATAAGACTTGGAGCCAGTATAGCCTTCACGTAATAACAGGCTCAGATTGCCTTCATCGGCATCCAGCTGGGCAATAAAGACTTCTACAGAACTGCGGATAATGCTGTTCTGGCGAGAAGCTTGCAGACGTGCTTCATGCAAAATCTGACGCAATACAATCCCGGCACGATCAATCAGCTCAATGGCCAGTTCATCAATGTCTTTAAAATGACGATAGAAGCTGTTCGGTGCAATACCGGCTTCACGCGCGACTTCACGCAGACTTAAAGAGGAAATACTTTTTTGTGGCCCAATCAGATTCAACGCAGCCTGAAACAGTTCTTCCTTGGTAATGGTGGCCTTGCGACCGACACTCCGTACGATAATCGGCTCATCAATGCTTTTCGATTGTAATAAAGATGCGTCACTGCTTATTTTCATTGAAGGCTCGTTCATCAATAGGTTCATGCATGAATCATTTTATTATAACCGAGCCAGTCAAGCTTGTGAAATGATTAGAAACAATACAGTTGTATATACAAATATATATACATGTGTATAATAATTAAAAACCCAAGGTGATGTCGCAAACGATGCATGTACTCCAAAAACTTAAAATGCCATTGAATGCACTGTCTGATAGTGTAGTTGATCAGCATGCAATTAATTTCTGGATTCAGAAACTCAATCCTGTATGGTCGTTGAATCAGCCATTAGGCAAGATCGTGCATATAGAAAATGCAGCACAGGATATGCTGAGTCTGAAAATTCAAGTGAATCGCTTATTTAAGTTTGGTGAAGCAGGGCAGCATCATCCGGTCTATGTGGTGGTAAACGGCATCCGTTATGAACGTAGCTATAGTTTGACCCGTGTAGATGCGCAACATGTTTTATTGACCGTGAAAAAAGTCAATGCCGGTAAAGTCAGTACCTGGTTTGCAGAACAGGCACAAGTGGGTGATGTGATCGAATTTGGTCAGCCTTATGGTGATATGACCTTGCCTGTGCAGACGAGTCCATTGATCTTGCTTGCAGCAGGGAGTGGTATTACCCCAATGCTCAGTATGCTGGAAAGCTTGAGCAAAAAAGGTGAACTATCTGCACCGGTTACTCTCTGGTACTGGGTTAAAAAAGATCAGGATGCCGCATTTAAAGCACGGTTTGAAGAACTTGCTCAAAAACATGCAAATTTCTCATTTCATGTGTATGCCACTCAAGAACAGCCAGCTGCTGCACGTCTTGATGAAACCTATCTGACCGATCTGCAAAATCTGGAAAATAGCATCGTATATTGCTGTGGCCCTTCAGGTTTTGTATCTAAAGCAGAACAGCTTTTTGCTCAGGCAAAACAGTTTAAAGGTGAAGCATTTAGCATGAGCTTGGCGGATCAATCGGATACCGGCTTTATTAATGTCACCCTGACCCAGTCGAAAAAAATGGTCAGCATTCCAAAAGGCCAGTCCATTCTGGTGAGCCTGGAACAGCAAAATATTAAACCGACCCATGGTTGCCGTATGGGCATTTGTAATAAATGTGCCTGCAATAAAGTAGAAGGTTCGACCAAGAATTTGGTCAATGGTGCACAAAATACCGAACCCGGCAACCTGCTCAAAATTTGTATTAACTCAGCGCAGACTGACCTTGTCATCGACTTATAAGCGAGTTTTATCTTATGAATATGCCAGTAAAATTACAGTATTTTAAAAATCCTAAAAACCGTGAATTAACCCAGTTTGAACTTGATGAACTTGCACGTGAGCTCGATGCGATTAAGCAAGAAGTGCTAGATGATCTAGGTGAAAAAGATGCGAAATATATCCGTCGTGTCTATTCAACGATTCGTTATTCATCGATTGCCGGTCGTGCCTTGCTGTTTGCAGGCTGGTTCCCGCCAGCATGGTTGTTGGGGACAGGCCTGTTGGGCTTTGCCAAAATTATGGAAAATATGGAACTGGGTCATAATGTCATGCATGGTCAGTATGACTGGATGAATGATCCTAAACTCAATGGTCAGACCTATGAATGGGATATCGTAGGGACTTCAGACAACTGGCGTCAAACCCATAACTTCAAGCATCATACTTATACCAATATTAAAGGTATGGATGATGATATCGGTTATGGCCTATTACGCCTGTTCCCGGAACAGCGCTGGAAACCAGGATATTTATTGCAACCGATTTATGCAGTGCCATTCTGTTTATTGTTCCAGTGGGGCGTTGCGATTCAGAATCTTGAATTGGGTAAATACTTCAAAGGTCGCAAAAGCAAAGAGCAGACCAAAGAAGAATGGCGTCCAATGCAGAATAAAATCGGTAAGCAGCTGTTTAAAGATTATGTATTCTTTCCACTCATCGCAGGTCCTGCGGCTTTACCGGTTTTGACCGGCAATATGGTGGCCAATGGTCTGCGTAATATCTGGACATTCAGTATCATTTTCTGTGGTCACTTTACCAAAGATGTGGAAGTATTCCCGAAATCGGTACTGCAAAATGAAAGTCGTGGTCACTGGTATATGCGCCAGATTCGTGGTTCATCCAATCTGACTGGTTCTGAAGCGTTTCATATCTTGACGGGTCATTTAAGTCATCAGATTGAACATCATTTGTATCCTGATGTACCTGCACGTCGCTATCGTCAAATGGCACCGAAAGTTCAGGCTGTTTGTGAAAAATATGGTTTGAACTATAACAATGCCAGCTTGGTAAAACAGTACGGTAGTGTGATCAAACGTATTGTGAAATATGCATTTCCGTTTAAGAAATAATTTTTCTTAAAGCTAAAAAAACTACTTCAAATGAAGTGGTTTTTTTAGCTAGGAGGCGAATACTTCAGGAAGTAAAAATCCTGATTACGAAGCTATTTAAGATGATTTCAAGGCATAAAGTAAAAAAGTTAATCTGCCATTTATAGCGTTGTCTAAAGGTGTTTAGTAGGTTAACCCGATAGAATGGAAAGGACTAATATGGCATCGAATGAGCTGAAATATTAATTTTTGGAAGCTGTTGATCTTGACCCTCAAAATAGCTTTGCTGCGCCAGACTGAGCATTTCTATATCTTCCTTGCTATTCCCATAAGCATAAATTTCAGCATAATTATCCAGATTATATTTTTCTAGAATTCTAATTTTCTTTTGTGTGTTACTACAGTCAGGAGTTTGATAAAACCCTGTCAATTTCCCAGCTTTGATTTCAACTTCGCTACAGATTAAATCGATATTTAAATAACTGCACACCGGTTTAAGATACAAATCCAATGAGGCTGATACCAGCACGACTTCATGTCCTAATTGTTGATGCTGTTTAAGTTGTTCTAATAATTTCGGATTCAACTTGAATATTAGTTGTTGTGCATAATCCTGAGCTAATTGCAGAATTTCCTCTGCATCACTGTTTTTAAACATGCTGGCATACAATTTGGGTCGCATGCGGTGTGCCGGATAGAAATTTAAATAATAGGCCTGTATCCATGGCAAAATTTGCATGCCGCGTTTCACAATATGCCGTTTTCTTAAGGCATGGAAAATGAACCCGGTAAAGCTATCATGTAGATACAGGGTTCCATCAAAATCAAATAAGGCTAGAGTTTTAGATTTTTGATTTTGCGCATGCATGTTTGATATCGACCATCGACGCGGGTAGCAAACCAGTTAGTATTATAATCACGACTTAATTTTGGTCCGGAAATGACCACTTCAGGCATAATGGCATAGATAGGATCTTTACCCGTTTTTTCCTGATAAAGCTTGCTGACACCACGATAAGTCATCGTATCTTCAAAGTCTTTATCTTTTTCTTTCTTTAAATCAGCTCGGATTTGACGTTCAGTGATAATAAAATTATTTTTGGCAAAAACACTGATTAACTCACGCTCAGATTGACTCTTCTGCGAACGGATCGCGCCATCTTTAGTATAGAGCAATAAGTCGCCATCCAGATCAAGTTCGGCTTCAGTTAAATCATTTAACATGCTCTGAAAAGCGGCATTTCGACTGGAATACATGCCCGAGTTATAGTCCGCAAAACGATAAATTGGCTTGTCATAATCCGCCGGATACATCATCAGGCGATGAATCCCATAATACAGACCGCCATATTGACTGTAGAGATCGGTACGTAACTCTGCGATATTGCCGCCTTGGCGTTTATGTTCTTTCGCATAGCTGATATGTACCTGCATTGAACCCAAGGTGGTAATTGGATTCATTTTCTCGCCAATATTCTGGCCGACCAGTTTGGCAGCACCAGTCAGGGCGCTAACATGATAATGCTTTGACATATAATCAAATATTTCACGATATAATTCGTCGAGTTCACGTTCGGTTTTGACCCGGCGCATCTGGCTTAAGTAGTTGTCTTCAGGACTCGGATGGTTCTTGAGAACTTCCTGGAAATATCCTGCAACTGTGCCACCAATTGCTTGACCAAGCTTATCTTTGAATTTTTCATCAAGGCGACCTTGGACTTCCTTAACCGCCTTTTCACCCAAACCCGGAACAGTAGGATCTGCAACAAAGTTAGATTCCTGATCAACCACTGCCACAATCGTACAAACATTTTCCTTGGTCTGAGGAATGCCGAGCTGTTCGGTAATGTCATAAATATCTTGTGCCCAAGACTCACGTTGGTTGACACGGTTTGGAATAGCTTTGCGAATATGTTCAACTTCAAGTGTCGGTTCATCATCTTTTGACCACCATGAACCATTGCCACAACCGGCAAGACCCAGAGAAAGTACAAGTACAGACAATGACTTAAAAGAAAAACAAGAAGCGAAAGTTTTATTCATGGTGTCGTAAATTAATTGAAAAGATGAGCGAATAAGGCAGATGCAGTATACTATGCCCATCAAAAAAGTGATGAATTTATATGTATATTGGTCCATATCAACTGTCAAACAATTTGATTGTCGCTCCCATGGCAGGTGTGACCGATCGTCCGTTTAGAACCTTGTGCAAATACTTTGGTGCAGGCCATGCGGTCAGTGAAATGATGACATCTGACAAAACTTTGCGCATGAGTAAAAAGAGCTTATATCGTGCTAATTTTGATGGAGAGCTGGCACCTATTTCAGCGCAGATTGCTGGTTCAGATCCCCATGATCTGGCTGAAGCGGCACGTTATCAGGTGGCCAATGGTGCGCAAATTGTTGATATTAATATGGGCTGCCCAGCCAAAAAGGTCTGTAACCGACTCGCCGGTTCTGCTTTATTGCAGGATGAAGATCTAGTTGCGCGTATTCTGGATGCAGTTGTGGCTGCAGTTGATGTGCCAGTGACCTTAAAAACCCGTCTTGGTTATTTGAACGGCCAGGAAAATATTATACGGGTCGCCAAACGTGCTGAACAAGCCGGAATTGCGGCACTGGCTTTACATGGCCGTACCCGTGAAGATATGTACCTGAATACCGCGCGTTATTCTTTAATCAAAGACGTAAAGGAAATGTTGAAGATTCCCGTGATTGCTAACGGTGATATCGACAGTCCGGAAAAAGCCAAATATGTGCTGGATTATACTGGTGCAGACGCAATTATGATTGGTCGTGCAGCACAAGGTCGGCCCTGGATTTTTCGTGAAATTGCCCATTATTTGAAAACCGGTCAACATCTTGATGCACCGAGTATTACAGAAGTGAAAGATGTTCTATTGGGACATTTGACAGAATTATACGAGTTCTATGGCGAGTATTCCGGCTGCCGGATTTCCCGTAAACATATTGCCTGGTACACCAAAGGACTGCGTTCTAGTAATGAATTTCGTCAAAGCATGTATCAGGTAGAAAATACTGCTGACCAGTATCGGGTAGTAGAGGATTATTTTAATGCACTGCTAGAACATGGTTTAACCATGAATGATGTACAAGTCGAGCAGGTGAATTTACTGGAAACCAAGTAATGGCGGGCAAAATTCAGCGAATCAAGTAATATTTTTTGTGTGAAATCCCTACCTTTTTTATCTTGAGCAGGCTGATTTTTGCATTTTGTTTACACTTCAGCCTGTCTAATACATAGCAGCACAGTTTGTTCACTTAAACTGGACAGGACTTGGACATTGCTTACTCAAGCTTCCTCTATGATGAACCTATCCAGATATAAACCAGATGTGATCCATCTTGTTTATCGTCATCATTGAGGGAGATCTGTAATGACAAATACCAATCGTCCAGTCACAGAGTTTAGCCATAAAACGTCAACGGAATTGCCACAAGAACGCAGTGAAGGCCTGAATATCAATCCGACTGATACTAATGCACGTCCAGATTTGAATACACCCGTGAAAGATAATTCTCGTGTTCCAGACATGAATGAAGGTGAAGATAATCTGGCTGCGACCAGTGCCGGTACTTTGGGTGGAGCTGCGGTAGGCGCAGTTGCAGGTCTGGTAGGTGGCCCTCCAGGTGCAGTGGTGGGTGGTATTATCGGTGGTGTTGTTGGCGGTATTGCAGGTAATGACATTGCGACACCTGATCATGAGAAACAGGCAGATAATTACCAGCACCCAGAGAACTTTCCTGAGGCAGATAACTATCGACATCCAGATCATTTGAGAGCAGAAGATAATTACTGGAGAGATGAGTATCATAATCGCCCGTATTTCAATGAAACGCGTAGCACATATGGCGATCTAGATTATGATCGTGATTATCGCGGTGCTTACCGGGTCGGTTATGAAAATCGTCCGATGTATGAGCATGATACGGATTTTGACCGTGCCGAACCTGAACTGCGTACCAAGTGGGAACAGTTAAAAGGTGAGTCTCGCCTCAACTGGGAAGAAGCGAAATTTGCAGTTAAAGATGCCTGGCATCGTGTCACACGCTAATTCTAGATAAATTAAAAACCTCTCCATGTGGAGAGGTTTTTTTATGATTCAAGTATTAAAGATGCTTCATTTCCAGTATGAGCTGGTTAATCAGATCGGAAGCTTCCATTTCACGAATCTGTGCCACGTTCGAACCTGCCCAGAATGCACCATAACCTTGATCCCCATGTTTGGCAGCAGCAGCATGTAATTGCTTGGCCAGATCATAAGTATATGGATAAGCCGGAACATCCACCCGATCGGGTGTATCCACTTCAATATGCCAGTGGTTAATGATGCCGCGTGCAGGACGACCAGAAATACTGGCACTCACTTGAGTAAGTGGCTTGGAAAATAAGGCTTTACGATAAGCATCATTGGCATTGGAAGATTTACACTGCACAAATGCAGTCCCGAGTTGCACGGCATCTGCGCCGAAATCCATCATTTGGCGGGCTTGTTCACCCGTCATAATCCCGCCTGCCGCTACAATCGGCAAGGAAGAATGCTGTTTGATCAGCTTCACCAGATTGGAGGTTTTGACTGAAGCATCAAACTTGGTCGAGAAAATCCCGCGATGGCCACCAGCCTCAATACCCTGCGCAATAATGATATCAATTCCGGCTGCATCAATGGCTTTAGCTTCGGCAAAATTGGTGGCAGATACCATGGTCAGAATCCCTGCTTGTTTTAGGGCTTGAATCTGATGCGGATGTGGAATCCCAAAATGAAAGCTGACTGCTCGCGGTTTGGTTTCTAATACCAGATTTAGGAAGTCATCATTGTCTTTAAAACTCGGATAAATACACTCCAAATGATCCGGTGCCTGAGCGCCATATTCGGCAAATTTATCTTTAAACTGTGCAATCCATGCCTGCGCTACAGTTTCATCTATAGGCACACTCTCATGACAGAAAAAATTGACCTGAAAAGGGCAATCTGTCAGTTCTCGAGTTTTTAAAATCTGTTGTCGTGCAGTCTCGATACTGCTGGCCCCCAGACCCAGTGAGCCCAAGCCGCCCTGATTGGAAACTTCGGCAGCAAGCTCAGGTGTAGAGACACCTGCCATCGGTGCCAAGAAAATAGGATGTTTAATTCCGAGATTTTCTAATAAAGACATAGATTTGCTCCTTGTTATGCTTTTACTTTGCCCTTGAGCACAAAATTAAGCAACTCATATTGGTTATTTTATTTTGAAATACTGCAGCATGGGTTACGTGTTATTTACATTTCTTGCGACACGCTACGTCGCCAAGAAGATAGAACTTTTATTAGCCTAGAATTGAACACTTTATAATAGCTTTTTGGTCACATATTCTCTGAGCTCATGTCTGATCGTATCCGTGAAAAACTGCAAATTTTAGCCGATGCTGCCAAGTATGATGTGTCTTGTTCATCTAGTGGTAGCAACCGTAAAAATAAAGACAAGGGTGTGGGCAATACCGGGAATGGTATCTGTCATAGTTATACCGAAGATGGCCGCTGTGTGTCCTTATTGAAAATTCTGTTCTCTAATGTCTGTATTTTTGACTGTTCCTATTGTGTTTCGCGCCGTTCCAATGACGTCCAGCGTGCAGCATTTACCGTGCAGGAAGTCGTCGATCTGACCATGAATTTTTATCGGCGTAATTATATTGAGGGGCTGTTTCTCAGTTCGGGAATTTTTAAATCGGCCGATCACACCATGGAACGGATGCTACAGGTGGTCAAAAAACTTAGACTCGAAGAAAACTTTAATGGCTATATCCATCTGAAAACTATTCCGGGTGCATCACAGGAGATCATTACCGAAGCCGGACTGTATGTCGACCGTATGAGTATTAATCTTGAAATGCCGACGGAAGCGGGACTGCAAAAATTTGCGCCTGAGAAAACCCATGCCGAAGTACAAAAAGACTTGGGCATTGTACGCGACCGATTGATCCAGCTCAAAGATGAACGCAAGCTGATCAAGTCAGTCCCCAAGTTTGTACCTGCCGGACAAACCACACAGATGGTGGTGGGCGCGCATAGTGAAACCGATCAGGATATTATTTTGATGGCTGATCGGCATTACAAGGAATTCAAGCTGAAAAGGGTGTATTTCTCTGGTTATATCCCGATTAATCCTGAAGATAAAGCCTTACCCGCCATCGGTTCAGCACCGCCATTATTAAGAGAAAATAGTCTGTATCAATCTGACTGGCTGATGCGTTTTTATGGCTTTGCTGCTGATGAAATTGTCGATGATCAGCATCCGAATCTGGAGCTGGAGATTGATCCTAAACTCAGTTGGGCC
Organism: Acinetobacter sp. CIP 51.11; assembly: GCF_000369665.1. Lineage (GTDB taxonomy): Bacteria > Pseudomonadota > Gammaproteobacteria > Pseudomonadales > Moraxellaceae > Acinetobacter > Acinetobacter lwoffii_S. The sequence goes on along the minus strand of NZ_KB850129.1, from coordinate 459,533 downwards.
TTGCGTCATCCTGAAGCCTTTCCAGTCGATATTAACCGTGCCGACTATAAAATGATTCTACGGGTACCCGGTATAGGTGTACGTTCTGCCCAGAAAATTGTACAGGCCCGCCGTTTTGGACAGATTCATATTGACCAGCTAAAACGCATGGGCGTGGCTTATAACCGGGCGCAGCATTTTATCCGCTGTGCAGATACACCGAAATTTAAGAAAGATCAGCAGTCCCATCAGATTCGCCAGCAAATTTTGATGTCAGGACAATCCAAATATCAGCAGCAACTTTCACCTCAATTAGGATTTGGTTTCTAGTGGCAAGTTACTGTTTTGATGGCAGCATGACTGGTCTGCTCAGTTGTGTATTTCGTGCTTTCGAGTTTAAAGAATTTAACGTGATAGTGACGGCCAATCCTCAAGTACAAACAGGTTTATTTGATGAATTTATCCATGTGGCCGCGAATGATCAGCATGGGCAGCGGGTGTGGCAGGGATTAAAGCAGAAAGTATCTTCCAGCAGTTTGCGTGCTTTTTACTATACCTTTTTGTCAGAGCAGGAAGCAGCGTTCCAGACTCTTTTTGATTTTGCAGTCTATGTCTTTCAAAACCAGCGTCCAGTCGATAAAGATTATGGTCATGCTGCGGTGATCGGCATGTCGCAATGGGCCAAGCAAGTGGGACGGGAAAAGCATCGCATGGAGGCTTTCGTGCGCTTTAAAAAAGCCAAAGATGGCTTGTTTCTAAGTCTGGTCAGACCGGACTTTAATGTCTTGCCGATTATTTCCCGACATTTTCAGGAGCGTTATCAGGATCAAAGCTGGCTGATTTATGATGAGCAGCGTAATTACGGTATTTATTATAATTTAAGGCAAATGCATCAGGTCGAGATGAACGCTGAAATAATTGATCCACAAATCCGGATTGGTCATAGTCAGTCATTCAGTATTGAACTGGATGATCAAGAGCTGCTATATGATCAGCTCTGGAAAGACTATTTTAACAGTGTGAGTATTCAGGCGCGCAAGAACATGAAATTGCATATTCAATATGTGCCAAAGCGCTACTGGCGTTATATGAATGAGAAATTACTTTAAACAGTACATCAAGCTGCTTTCAGGCATAATAAGCATTGGTATATTTAAATTGAGTGTATAAACATGAAGGTATGGCTAACGTCATTAGCGCTGCTCACTGGATTAACTGCATGTTCGGAACAACCACAAAAACCGGTCGTAGATCCAGCCAAATATCAGGTTCAGACCGCACAGGAACTGCAGCAACGTTTTGATGCACTCAATGTCCAGTTAGCCCAAGACTTTCAGAAATTTAAGAAAGTCGAAAGCATTGCTTTCGCACACCAGTTTCCTTTAGATGTCAATAATCTGCAAAGCTTGAACCAGCATCTCGTTAGCAGTACCGCATTAAAACCTAGTAAAATCGCCTATTGCGATATGATGAATAGTTATTTTGCCGATATGTTCCGTTTGGGACATTACAATCTGGAACTGGTCGATGACATTAAATTGCCCAATGCCAAGAATGAAAATTTAAAAGCTAATTTCTCTGATGCTGATCATTTTTATACCTTTATTCTGGATCGTTATACGACTTATCGTCAGGTTCAGCAGACCATGGGTTATGGCTGTAATTTAAAAGCTGCGCTGTAAATCCTAAAGCCAGAAAAAAGCCCATCACAGATGGGCTTTTTTGATTTTAAGCATTAGCAACCAGTCAGTTTTTCAGGCTGCGGTTTTTCATTCGGGAAGAAAATCGGACGAAGTTTTACCCCGATCCCATTACCAATAAAAGCGAAGACCAGCCATAACCAGCCATGCAGACTACCCGACGCAATTCCACTGAAATATGCACCGATATTACAACCGTAGGCCAGGCGTGCGCCATAGCCCAGCATTATGCCACCTATAACAGCAGCAATCAGTGAACGTTTTGGAATATTGAAATTCGGCGCAAATTTACCTGCCAAACTTGCTGCCAACAAAGCACCCAGCATGATACCGAAGTTCATCATTGAGGTAATATCAAACCATAATGATTCTGCCAGTGCTTTAGCATTGCCTGCTTTTTGCCAATAATCCCAAGAAGCTACATCAACACCCACAAGCGTAGCACCTTTGGCACCCCAAACAGCGAGTGCAGAGGTCACGCCCCAAGGACGACCTGCCAGTGCCAAAGTGGCAAAGTTGAGTAAGGTCAGAATAATCCCGCCCCAAATCAGAGGCCATGGACCACGAACAAAGCGCTTCCAGCCCTGATATTCACTGCGTGGCTCAATTTCCAGGCTGCCATGACGTTTCTTTTCGAAATAAACAGTTGCCGCAGCAATGATGGCAAAAACGATAAAGCTCAACAGTAATCCAGGGAGAACGCCTAAACTTTCTACCAGTGAAATCGGTTCAAGATGTGGCAGAGCAAACCACCAGTCAAGGTGCGAGGTCGCAATCACAGATCCGATACAGAAGAACAAGAGTGTCACCAGCATACGTGCGCTACCGCCACCTACAGTATACAACGTACCTGATGCACAGCCGCCACCAAGTTGCATGCCGATACCGAAAATAAAGGCACCAATCATGACTGACATGGAAACAGGATTAACGTTACCTTTAACTGGGTTGCCGAATAATTCACCTGCACCTAAAGCTGGGAAAAACAGCAGGACGGCCAAAGCAAGCATAATCATTTGTGCACGTAAACTACGGCCGCGACGTTCCTTGATAAAGACACGCCAGCTCGAAGTAAAACCAAATGAAGCATGGTACAAGGTCATGCCCAGTGCACCACCAACCAAAAATAATAGGGCCTGATTTAAGCCTACGATTTGATAGGCACCGATTGTACCTATGATAAGCAAGATAAAAGCTACCCAGACCGAAATATTCGACCGTTGGGAAGCAGCAACAATGACTGACATGGGAGATTAAATTTTAAAAATAAAGGCTGGTATTCTACTGAATTTCAGTTTAAATGCAGCCCGTTTTGCCGATTCAATCACAACTAAGTCATTCTAATACTTGATAAGTTTTATCAATTTATTTGATTTTATCGAATCATTTAGATAAAAAAATGATCCCATCAAGAAATAATGCAATTTCAATTTAGATCATTCGATATTTAAAACCATCTCTGATAAGAAAAAGCCTGCAATCGCAGGCTTTTAAACATCAAACTGACTGCTAAAATCAGTTTTCAGCTTTTTCCCGAACTTCTCCGGCACCTTCTTCAACTGCCGCTGCAGTTGCTGCAGTTGCTTTACGTGCTGCTTCCGCAGTGGCATCTGCTGCTCTAGACGTTGCAGCAGCTGCTTCGTCCGCTGCCTGAGCAGTATTTTCTGCGGCATTATCCATCGCTCGTTCGGTTTCTACCGCAGCCTCACGGCTGGCATCTTCCATATCATGACCAGCTTGATTGGCTGCATTTTCTAAATGCTCACCTGTGGTTGCACCGGTTTCAGGTGCTTCTTCTTTACTACAGCCGACTAAGGCAACAGTGGTCGCCAAACCTAAAGCAATTAGTAATTTATTCATCGAGTAATATCCTTTTGTTGTTGTAGAGCTGCAATCTAATTTAGCAGCCATTTATTTAGATTTATGCTAGCAAATAGATCAACATTTGTTGATTAACTGTAACTTTTTTCGATACTTATACTGTAATGGCTCAGTCGGAAGTTGTTTTAAGTTTCATGGAATAGCGATATTCAAAGAGAGGGGAGTTTCAAAAGTATCATTCAAAAGTCAGGTTATAGTATGAAGCTTGGCATTTAAATATTTGTCATCATGAGCCAGAGGTAATTTTAAGGATGAAAAAATAAAAGACATCAAAAAAGCCCGCATGATGCAGGCTTTTTTTTAAGAAAAACTTATAGACCAGCAGAGGCTTTAAGCGCTTCCACTTTGTCAGTTTTTTCCCAGGTAAAGGCAGTATCAGAACCTTCACGACCGAAGTGACCATAAGCAGCAGTTTGCTTATACATCGGCTGGATCAGGTCAAGCATACGGGTAATGCCATATGGACGTAAGTCGAAATGTTCACGAACCAGTGCAATAATCAATTCTTCAGAGACTTTTGCAGTATTGAAGGTATTGATTGAAATTGAAGTTGGCTCAGCAACACCAATTGCATAAGACACCTGAATTTCACACTTGTCAGCCAGGCCAGCAGCAACGATGTTTTTCGCCACATAACGACCTGCGTACGCAGCAGAACGGTCAACTTTAGATGGATCTTTACCAGAGAAAGCACCACCGCCGTGACGTGCCATACCACCGTAGGTATCTACGATAATTTTACGGCCTGTCAAACCACAGTCACCCACAGGACCACCGATCACAAACATACCCGTTGGGTTGATGTGGAATTTGGTGTCGGCATGGAACATGTCAGCAGGAATGATTTTTTTCACGATTTCTTCAATCACAGCTTCTTTCAGGTTCGCTTGCGTGATTTCAGGATCATGTTGAGTCGAAAGGACTACGGCATCTAAACGTACTGGCACACCATTTTCATAAGCAAAAGTGACCTGACTTTTGGCATCTGGGCGTAACCATGGCAACGTACCATCACGACGTAATTCAGCCTGTTTTTCCATAAGACGATGAGCATATGAAATCGGGGCAGGCATCAGTACATCAGTTTCACGGCTTGCATAACCGAACATCAGTCCTTGGTCACCGGCACCCTGATCTTCAGGTTTCTGGCGGTCGACACCCTGAGCAATTTCAGGTGACTGTTTACCAATCATGTTGATCACGGCACAGGTTGAACCATCAAAGCCAAGATCAGAATGGTGATAACCAATTCCGTTTACGGTATGACGTACAATTGCCTCAAAATCAACATTTGCTGTCGTTGTGATTTCACCGGCAAGTACAACCGCACCTGTTTTTACAAGCGTTTCACAAGCAACCCGTGCATATGGGTCTTCTTTTAAGATTGCATCCAAAATAGCGTCACTGATTTGGTCAGCCATTTTATCTGGATGGCCTTCGCTTACAGATTCCGAAGTAAATACAGCGTACTCGCGCATAGTCCTATCACAGTTAATTTTAAAGACCCGATATGTTACATCGAGTTGCGCTCTAGGACTAGCTTAACACGACAAAATTGGTCGAAATTGTTTCAAATTATTGTGTTTTTAATTGATTAATAGAATTAAAAAAATTGATATGTCTATTTAGACAGCATTATTGATTGGAGAATATGAAGCAACAATATTTTAATCCCTCAGACTCTCATAAAATTAAATGCTTAGATTTCCGATTAAATCTTAAAAAAATAGACGATAGAAAAAATACAAAGCTCAAAATTCAAAATTTACTTAAGCAAGTGATCATTACATCAATAAAGCAGATTCAGGTTGTGCGCCTTGCGACCAAATGTCTTGTTGATGTTCAAGCGTGTCTTCATATTAGCGCTAAGTCTTCCACATTAGCCGTTTAGGAATGGCGATATCTTTTGCTATGGACTTCTTGGAGCAAGACTGTACGGAGATCAGAAATCATGTATCAAAAGGCATTTACCCTGATTGAAGTGCTGATCGTGCTCATCATTATCGTGATTTTAGTGACAATGGCTTTTATGAGTTATCAAGCTTATATCGTGCGGAATCAATTGGCCGAAGTGTTTGAGCAGGCTGGAGCATATCGAACTCAGTTTATTGCTTCGGATCAGCACTGTGATGCCGGACGCCAGATTGGTGGGCATGGTCAATATATCGAAAAAGTGATCATTAATGCTGCATGCCGGATAGAGTTCAAGATACGAGAGCAGGGAGTAGATGCTGCGATTCGCGGGAAATCGGTTGCTTTTGACGTTCATAGTGGCAAATGTTACTCCACTGATATTCAGCAGCGCTATTTGCCTAAAGACTGTCAGGGACAATAAGTCTACCGAGGTTGGAAATTAGCCTAAGCAAATTAGATTTTCACCTGTATATCAAACAATCCTGCCAATATTTTATAAAATTTAATACAAATTACATTATGAATAGATCAGAGAGTCATATAAATTTTCTTCAAAAATAATAGTGTGAGACATATGAAATAGAAACAAAATCAGCATAAATTCAATCCTGTTTATCAGCTTGGAATCCAGATACAGAAACTAAAGTCGCTTTTGAAATGAAGGATAATTCAATCTGAAAACCAGTAGAGCGAATCAAAGCCGAAGAAGAAATGTGGAATAATTGTACGATAAGGCAAGAGACACTCAATAAACTGATAAATATTGTTGGTTAGTCTTTACCCCTCGCTGTTTTTTTAAGACAATAGACAGCAGTTTTGAAAGTCTTTTCATCATTTCCTATTTCTGAATATTTTGGACTCTGATTTATGACAACCCCGCTTAATGAACGTCGTATTGCAAACGCAATTCGTGTATTGGCAATGGATGCTGTGCAAAAAGCAAACTCAGGACATCCAGGTGCTCCAATGGGGATGGCAGATATCGCTGATGTGGTTTGGCGTGAATTCATGAACCATAACCCGACCAACCCGAATTGGGCAAACCGTGACCGTTTTGTATTATCAAATGGCCATGGCTCTATGCTTCAATATGCGCTTCTTCATTTAACGGGCTACGATCTTTCAATTGAAGATCTAAAAGCATTCCGTCAACTTCATTCTAAAACACCTGGTCACCCAGAATTGGGCTATGCGCCAGGAATTGAAACGACGACTGGTCCTTTAGGTCAAGGCATCGCGAATGCTGTTGGTTTTGCGCTGGCTGAAAAAACCCTAGCTGCACAATTTAACAAAGACGACATCCAAGTTGTAGATCACTTCACTTACTGCTTCCTTGGCGATGGCTGTTTGATGGAAGGTGTTTCTCACGAAGCATGTTCTTTGGCAGGAACATTGGGTCTGGGCAAACTGATTGCTTACTATGACGACAATGGCATCTCGATTGATGGCGAAGTGGAAGGCTGGTTCTCTGACGATACAGAACAACGCTTCCTGGCATACGGCTGGCAAGTGATTAAAGTTGATGGTCACGATGCAGATGCAATCCGTCAGGCAACTGTTGAGGCGAAAGCTGAAACTGCTAAACCAACCATCATTATCTGTAAAACCGTGATTGGTTTGGGTTCACCAAACAAGCAAGGTAAAGAAGACAGTCATGGTGCACCACTCGGTCATGACGAAATCGTGTTGACTCGTGAAGCACTAGGCTGGACTGACGAAGCATTTGTGATTCCTGAAGATGTGTATGCAGCTTGGGATGCGAAAGCTAAAGGTGCTGAATCAGAAGCAGCTTGGAACGAAACATTTGCTGCTTATGCTGCAAAATATCCAACTGAAGCAGCTGAGCTTAAACGTCGTTTATCTGGTGAATTACCGGCTGACTTCGTTGCAAAAGCGGATGCCTATATTGCAGAAGTGAATGCCAAAGCTGAAACGATTGCGACGCGTAAAGCCAGCCAAAATGCATTACAAGCACTTGTTCCATTATTGCCAGAAGTTCTAGGTGGTTCTGCGGATCTTGCAGGTTCTAACCTGACCCTTTGGAAAGGCGCGCAAGGCGTACAGGACAATCCGGCAGGTAACTATGTACACTATGGCGTACGTGAATTCGGTATGACTGCAATCGCGAATGGTGTTGCACTGCATGGCGGTTTTATCCCTTACGTAGCAACATTCCTAATGTTTATGGAATATGCACGTAATGCCGTACGTATGTCTGCATTGATGAAACAGCGCGTGATCCATGTGTATACGCATGACTCAATTGGTCTAGGTGAAGATGGTCCAACGCATCAACCTGTTGAGCAGATCGCATCCCTTCGTGGTACACCAAACCTAAATACATGGCGCCCATGTGATACCGTTGAAGCAGCAATTTCTTGGAAATCTGCATTAACGCGTGCTGAAGGTCCAACCGCATTGATCTTCTCTCGTCAGAACTTGCCATTCCAAACCCGTACTCAAGCTCAAATTGAGAACGCTGCGAAAGGTGGCTATGTATTGGCTGAAGAAAAAGGCGAATTGAAAGCCATCATCATTGCAACTGGTTCTGAAGTATCTCTGGCAATGGAAGCTTATGCACAGCTTGAAGGCGTGCGTGTCGTGTCTATGCCATGTGCTGAAGAATTCATGAAGCAAGATGCAGCTTATCGTGAAGCGGTTCTTCCATCAAATATTCGTGCACGTGTTGCTGTTGAGGCTGCACATGTTGATTACTGGTGGAAATTTGTGGGTCTTGATGGTCGCGTAATCGGTATGACAACGTATGGCGAATCTGCACCTGCAAAAGATCTGTTCCAGTTCTTCGGTATTACTACTGAAGCAGTTGTAGCAGCTATAAAAGAGATTACTGCATAATCAACTGATTAAGCAGTTTTTTAAAAGACGCTCCATTTTTGGGGCGTCTTTTATTTTTTCGCTTTTTAGCGTTGTTTTCATGTGGCAACTGTTAGAAGGTTCTCCCATAGTCGAAATGAAAGAGTGAGATGAACATGAGCTTGTATGAACAAATTAACGATGAAATTATTTTAATGGATGCAGGCGAACTCAAGTGGATCGGACAGGAGTTAGCTCTTGAAGCGATGGTTGCAGTTGATTTAATGCTGCAAGAATTAGCCGAAGAAAAGGTCATTAAAGTGCGTCGTAAAAATCATGAAAAGACGACTGGCCTAAAACAGGTTGATCGTATTCTGGTTGAAAAACTTTAAACATAAAGCATGAAAAGTCCCTGATTGGGGCTTTTTTTATGCCGGATGATTTTCATCTGACAGGTTGCTTATGAGCACCAGATGAGATAAAGCTAAGTTTAGGCCGCTATAAAAATTCAGCGACCACTATCGAAACGACTTAAATTAAAGAAATAAGCCAAAGAAGCGGTTAAACATGAATATACAGCCCCAGATCCAGATCAAATCTCTAGAGCAAATATCACAGCCGGAATGGCTATTTTTATGGCAAGACTATCAACGCTTTTATCAGACGCAAATTTCGGATGAGGTGAGTGAAAATACCTGGGATAAATTAACCAATTATGAATTAGATTCAATATACGGTTTTGCGGCCTTGATTGATGGAAAGGTCGTTGGGATGGTGCATGTCATCGAACATAACAGTAGCTGGACAGTAAGACCTTATGCCTATTTGCAGGATCTATTTACCCATCCTGACTATCGGGGAAAGGGTGTGGCGCGTAAGTTGATTCAACATGTCTATCAGGTTGCACAGCAGCGTAATTGCGACCGGGTTTACTGGCTGACTCAGGAATCAAATCATCAGGCACAAGCGTTGTATAACAAAGTCGCCAAGAAAACTGGATTCATCCAGTACCGTATGGATTAAAGCTCAAAAATTAAAAAAAATAACTTACAATTTTATCGTTTCATCACTGCAACAAAACGTTTTATCTTTAGGGCTGTAAACGGTTCCAGATTCTATACACTTAATAACATCCAAAACGTGAGATAAAAACATGAATTTCAAAACATTAGCATTAGGCTTGGCGGTCGCATCTGTAGCAACAGTTTCTATGGCAAAACCAGTGGCCTATACGATTGACCCGACTCATTCAGCAACGGTGTTCTCTTGGAGCCACTTTGGTTTCTCTACACCATCTGCAAACTTCAGTGACATCCAGGGTACGATTAATGTTGATAATGCAAAACCTGCGAATTCTTCGGTCAATGTGAACATCCCGGTTGCAAGCATTAATACGAATGTGAAAGCGCTGGATGACCATATTAAGACAGCAGAATTTTTTGATGCTGCCAAATATCCGAATATCACTTTTAAAAGTACTAAAGTTCAGGCTTTAGGCAAAAACAAATACAAAATCACCGGTAACTTAACCGTAAAAGATGTCACTAAACCTGTGGTACTGGACGCAGTTTTAAATAAACAAGGCGTGCACCCAATGACAAAATTACAAACGATTGGTTTCAATGCAACCACTTCATTTAACCGTTCAGCCTTTGGGGTAGGCGGTTATGTTCCAAATGTGGGCGATAAAATTACAGTGAACATTACTACCGAGGCTTCTGTTCCTGCTCCGAAAAAATAAGCATGACAAATTAAAAAAGCACCCAACTGGGTGCTTTTTTATTACGGTTATTTAAGTTGCAAGTTTTCTAAATAATGCAGCAATACCGAACTGGCGGCCTGTTCAAGCGCGGGCGCATAGCTTTGATGATCCGCCCGTAAGGCGGGAATATTGATCTGGGCTTTGCGTAACTCACAGGTATGTCCAATCAGCCATTTCTCTAAACTTTCACTGGCCACTTCAGCATGGAATTGTAGTGCCAGAATATTCTGTCCTACCCGAAAAGCCTGATTTGGATAAAGGTCAGAACTGGCCAGTAATTCTGCCTGTTCAGGTAGGTCAAAGGTATCACCATGCCAATGCAGGACGTCGATATCTTCCAGAGCTTTTAGTGGGTTATTTTCAATAGAAGCAAGACTGAGCTTAGACCAGTCAATTTCCTTCACATCTCCTGGATAGACTTTAGCATTCAATGCAGCAGCAATTAACTGCGCACCTAAACAAATGCCTAAAGTCGGTAAATTCTTTTCAAGTCGAACTTTAAGTAAGTCTATTTCGTGTTGTAAAAAAGGATAATCCTCAGTTTCATAGACTGCAATCGGGCCACCGAGAATAACGGTTAATCCGGGATGTTCAAAAGCCTTAGTGAGATCATCAATACCAGCTTCGAAATAACGCACACGTAAGCCGAGCTGATAAAAAATATCTTCCCAAGCGCCTAAGTCTTCAAAAGCCAGATGTTGAATGGCATACACGGTATCGGGGAGGTGGGCTAAGTTCAGCATAGTTTTTTGATATCAAGAGAATGATTTAATTTAACGTGAATCAAGAGCAAAATAAAAGGCTTTATCTACCGATCCTGTGCAAAATAGAAAATAATGAATATCGCTTCGCTATCGGCAACTGTATAAACATTTTTGTGTGATCGCTACATGAAGTGGGTCATTTTCCTTTTGTATAGGAAAGAGAGTAGAGTAAGACTGCCGTACTGAATAAAAACAACAAGCCTATCAGGAACAAGGATATGCAAAATATACGTTTATATGTCGATAAAAATAGAATCAGCCCTTATGCCATGTCGGTCTATGTTGCCTTAAAAGAAAAGGGTTTAGATTTTCAGGAAATCGTGATTGATTTAGATCAGCAGCAACAGAAATCTGCGGCTTATCAAGCCATTTGCCCAAGTGCTAAAGTTCCGTGTTTAACGCTAGATCATTTTAGTCTGTTTGAATCATGGGCAATCACTGAATACTTGGAGGATGTCTTTCCAGCACCTAATTATCCGGCATTATATCCAAAGGAAATTCAGGCCAGAGCCAAATGTCGCGCCCTACAAGCCTTGGTCAAAACCGATTTTATGCAAATCCGCCAGCAAATGCCTTCTGATTCGGTATTTCATCCAGCAAAAATATCTACACCTCTTACAGCTCCGATCACTAAAGAAATTCAGCGCTTGGTGAATGTGGCAGAACATATGCTGGAGGACATATGGTTGACTGAACACTGGTCCATTGCAGACTTTGATTTGGCCTTTATGTTGCATCGTCTGCTGAGTCATCAGGTGAAACTTCCTGTGAAAATAATAGAATATGTCGAGCGTAATTTTAAGCGTGCTTCGGTACAGGCGTGGCTGGCAGAGCATGAAAAAGCTAAAACTTTAATTTAATGCCGACTGATAAAACAGTTCATAAAAAACCTACTTAAATAGATAAAATTCAAGCGTAATATGAATCAGAAGAAAACTTGAAAAGATGCTGAGGATACATCCTCATTGAATAAGAAGGAAGGAGTGGCCGGTGGGGAATTCACATCATCATGAACATAGTCATGTCGCCGTGACTGCAAAAAATGCCAAAAAATTATCAATAGCGTTGGCATTAACCACGACTTTTTTAATTGTGGAAGTGATTGCTGGTTTTCTAACTCAAAGTTTGGCCTTACTTTCTGATGCTGCGCATATGTTTACCGATGCTGCTGCATTGGCTATTGCTTTAGTCGCTATCAAAATTGGACAAAAACCGGCAGACAATAAACGGACATTTGGTTATCAGCGTTTTGAAATTCTGGCTGCCCTGTTTAATGCCTTAATGCTATTTGTGGTTGCGATTTATATTTTGTTTGAAGCTTATCAGCGTTTGAGTCATCCGCCGGAAATCCAGAGCTTGGGCATGATGAGCGTGGCCACCTTGGGGCTAATCATTAATCTGATTTCCATGAAAATTCTGGTATCCAGCAGTCAGGAAAGCCTCAATGTCAAAGGCGCTTATCTGGAAGTGCTGAGTGATGCGTTGGGATCTGTAGGCGTGATTATTGGAGCGCTAGTGATTTATTTCACCGGCTGGATGTGGATAGATACACTCATTGCAGTATTAATCGGATTTTGGGTATTGCCAAGAACCTGGGTTTTGCTGAAACAGAGCATCAATATTCTGCTTGAAGGTGTGCCGGAGGAAATTGATATTGAAAAATTACGTCACGATCTCTTGGCGCTTGACGGGGTCCAGGATATTCATCAGCTCAAGGTCTGGGCGATTACTTCCAAAAAAGTCATGCTGACCGTGCATCTGGTTGCGCCGAATGTGGATTATCGGAAACTGCGTCATAAAGCTTTCGAGATGCTCCACCATGAGCATCATATTACCGAGATGACCTTGCAGATCGAAGCGGAAGATTGTCCGCCGGAACATCGGGGACAATCCTCACATCAGCACTCACATGCCGAAAGCCATCAGCATTAAAATTGAATAGTCTTAACAGCAGAAATATTTTTTATTTTTTTAAAAGTGAGCGAATCACATTCAGATAACTTGGTGGAGCATCGACATACTGACGCTCCCTTAACATCTGGTGCATTCTCGCCAGCTTTTGATGCGGAACAGAGGCCATTAAATGATGTTCGATATGATAATTCACATGAATTGGCGCAACCAAAGCACGTGCCAGCCAACCTGCACGGGTCGTTCGGGTATTGCTAAGGGCAGAATGACTGGTTTCTAATCCGGCATGTTCAGCCATGGCGCGGATGCGGATGAACAAAGGAAATGGAGTGATATAGGCAAGAGGCCATAATAAATACAGTTTAGGATGTCCGCTGGCCCACAGTGCAGAAAAAATTGCTGCATTTGAGATGAGCATACCGGAACTATTTTTCAGCAGATTCTTTGCTAACTCTAAATTGCTGCGATCACCACGCGGAATTGGCTTGGGGTCATTGGAAACACTCCATTCCAATAATTCCAGATCCATTAATACTCGACCAGCGAGAAATTTAAAGCCAGATTGCCCATTCAGGTCACGGAAGAATTTCCTGAATAGTGAGCTTTGCGTAATAGGAAAGTTTTTTACCAAGCCCAAGTCAGGATCATCTGGCTGCAAGGTTTTAGCGTGATGTTTCAGATGGTAAGGACGATACTTGCTGACATCATTCCAGATTGGGCGTGCACAGAGCCAGTCAGTCAAATGAGTGTTCAACCATTTGGTCTTGAACAGGCTATGATGCGAAGCATCATGCATCAAAATAGCCAGCGCAAGCTGGCGTCCAGCAAGAATGGCCAATGCCAGCGCGCACATCAGGACTTTTCCCCACGTAGGTAAATATTCCCAGCTATAGGCTACCGTGCCAAAGGTCATAACAATTATGGTCCATGTCGAACCTACTGCCCAAGCGCCCTGCAAGTCTGAGGTCGTGGTGAGTTCTTTAATTTCATCACGACTAAAAAGTTCTGTGACACTGACCTTGCTGTTCATTCTTCTGCCTATATTTAGTTCTTATTGCTGTATTCAATATATTTGGATGAAATATTACAGTCAATTTATTTTTGTGTATAAAAAAGAAATAAATTAGACCCCTTGGTCTTTAAAATAGTGTTGCCATAAAAGTTGACCTTGTTTTTCTATTTTGCGGACTGCGAGCTCAAATTGTTGTCGAGCATCGGTGTTTATCCATTCTGCAGGAAGCAAAGGATCAGCACGTAAACTAAATAAGGCTGATTTACCTAGATAAAAGGCACTTTTTGCAGCATCTGCTAAAGTCAGATTTTGGTAATTTTCAAACCAGTCGTTAATATCATGCTGTACTTGATGATAGGTCTGATGTAGCTCTTCGATATCCCATAAATCACGAACTTCGGCTTCACTTTCCAGTTGACTGACTTGGAAAAAACGTGCGTCAGGATCTAATCCAAACTGGATTACAGCTGTTTTTAATGGACTTAGGTTTAGCGTTAAATTATCGGGACGAATAAAAACATTTTGCTCTAGTTCCTGAAAGCCATAATAACGCAGCGCTTTTTCCCTTTTAGATAATGCTGTACGGTCTACACGCCCCAAAGTACCGGTATAGACCAATACATATTTTCCATTCCATATGGTCGCCGTTTGCATATCAGGGTGTTTGTTTAAGCTGATAAAAGAAGTATCAAATTTTTTCTCTAGCAATTGATACACGCCGCGCTCTATAGCTTGAATGACATTTTCCTGATTTAATCGAGCCACAGCGACACGGATACCATTGTCAGATATACCCAATAATTCAGCAGCAGCTAATATGCGCTTAATAGACAGGGTTGAGTTTTTAGAGGCATATAAAAGATCTAGAATTAGATGACGAGCATTTAATTTATAAGTCATGAAACGATATCGTTATGAAAGGGATTGAAAGTTTTAAAGTTTATTCACAATAGCACTTTGTCATGAATAAACCAAAAAATTGTCAGGGTAAAAAAGGATGAATAAGTGATTTGAGATATGCATTTTATTAATAAATTTTTTACAAACACAATAAAAAAACCCTTATCTTTCGATAAGGGTTTTTCGAATTCTGGAGCGGGAAAGGAGACTCGAACTCCCGACCCCAACCTTGGCAAGGTTATGCTCTACCAACTGAGCTATTCCCGCAATGAGGTGAATTATAGAGAATTCTACAGCAGTGTCAACTCTCTATAAATCTGTTTGATTAATTAATCAGCACGGCGCCAAACTGTACCTTGACGGGTATCCTCAAGAACAACACCTTGATCAAGTAAAGATTGACGGATTTCGTCTGCGTGTGCGAATTCTTTGGCTTTCTTGGCATCCTGACGCTGTTGAATCAAATCTTCAATTTGTTCAGGTGATAGTACCAATGCTTCCTGACCAATGTCAGACTTGAGGAACTCTTCTACGTCTTGCCGTACCAGACCGAGAATATTGGTCAGGTAACGCAAAGTTGCATAATAAATCGCTGCCTGTTCTGCATTTTCTTCTTTCACCGCACGATTCAGCTCTTTATTGATTTCGAACAATACCGCAATCGCTTCAGGCGTATTGAAATCATCACGCATAGCGGTATTAAAGCGTTCAACTAAAGCCTCATCCAGAGTTTCAATCAGATGATCACCATAAACCGCCTGATAGGTTTTAAATGAGTGATAGAAACGAGACAAGGTATTTTTTGCTTCTTTTAAGGCAACATCCGAGTAATTCACCGGGCTACGATAGTGTGAAGACACAATAAAATAACGTACCACTTCCGGATGGAATTTTTCAATCACGTCGCGAATGGTGAAGAAATTGCCTAAAGACTTCGACATTTTCTCGCCATCGACATTAATAAATCCGGCATGCATCCAGTAATTGACATACTGTTCGCCAGTAGATGCTTCAGATTGTGCAATTTCATTTTCATGGTGCGGGAAGGTCAGATCAGCACCGCCGCCATGAATATCGAAATGATTGCCTAGGCAGCAGGTCGACATTGCTGAACATTCAATATGCCAGCCTGGACGGCCATTGCCCCAAGGTGATGCCCATGACGGTTCATTTTCCTTGGCATGTTTCCAGAGGACAAAGTCAAACGGGTGTTTCTTTTCAACTTCGACGTCGACACGTTCAGACGCACCCGCTTGCATATCTTCCAGTTTACGGCCAGAAAGACGACCGTATTTGGCGAATTTTTCGACCTCAAAGTAGACATCACCATTATTGGAAGGATAAGCCGTACCTTTGTTGACCAGGTTGCCGATCATATCTTGCATTTGATCGATGTAATCTGTCGCTTTAGGTGCAACATCAGGTGCAAGGCAGCCCAGTTTGGCAAAGTCTTCATTCATCGCATCAATAAAGCGACCTGTTAATTCTGAGATACTTTCGCCATTTTCATTGGCACGTTTAATAATTTTGTCGTCAATATCCGTAATATTGCGCACATATTTGACCTTCCAGCCTTGGCTACGCAGGAAACGGATAATATAGTCAAATGCAACCACTGTACGTGCATGTCCAATATGACAGTAGTCATAAACCGTCATACCACAGACATACAGATCAATTTGACCTTCAACACGAGGTACGAATTCTACTTTTTTGCGTTGCTCTGAGTTATATAGAACAAATGGTTGCATAGCTGTTCAAAAGACTTCAAATAAAAGGATGAATCATCTTAACCTAAGCATAATTATTCATAAAGATAAAAGCGTAAAAAGCCTCAGTTATTTAGGGGAGTTAGGCGACGAGAGCGATTTATAAAGAAGAGGTTCAGGAAGTGAAATGGCGATATTGAGCTTACATTTTCAGAGACAGTATCCGTCAGGGTAATTGAGTTAAATTGAAATGAGGATGATTTAGTATGAATCCCATTCATTGAGACGAGAGTGAGGATATTCTAATAAAAAATAAAAATAAGCACATTCTACAGTTTTAAAAATGGAGTGAATGTAGAGGCGGAGATACCAGATTGCGCAAGTTGAATACAATCTGAATATATTAAAAATCCGTCGAATCTTCTACATTTAGAAAGCTTACAATTGCATAGCTATGCTAAAATTGCGAAAATTATGCCCATCAAACCAGAGTTTTTCTCTGTCCTTAGCGTAGGTAAACAGGCTTTGAATCCACAAAAAACAGCGAATCAACTAGATTTCCAGAAAGTCGCACTTGAAACACTGCGCATCGAAGAAAATGCACTACAGATTTTAGCAACACAGATTGATGACCGTTTTAGCCGGGCATGTGAAATTATTCTACAGTGTACTGGCCGTCTGGTGATTACCGGAATGGGCAAGTCAGGTCATATTGGCCGTAAAATGGCGGCGACCTTTGCTTCGACCGGAACTCCCTCATTCTTTATGCATCCAGGTGAAGCTGGTCATGGCGACTTGGGTATGCTGGTGGCTGGTGATGTGCTGATTGCAATTTCAAACTCGGGCAAGAGTGATGAAATCATGATGCTGATGCCACTCATCAAACATCTGGAAATTCCGCTGATTACAATCAGTGGTGATGATCGTGGTCCAATGCCACAAAATGCTGATGTGGCTTTGACGCTGGGTAATATTCAGGAGGCTTGTCCACTGGGTTTAGCGCCGACATCGTCAACGACGGCAACATTGGCTTTGGGTGATGCTTTAGCGGTGGCTTTACTGGATGCTCGCGGCTTTACCTCGGATGATTTTGCACGCTCACATCCTGCAGGTGCGCTGGGTAAGCGTCTGTTATTGCATGTGAAGCATCTGATGCGTACTGGAGCCGATTTGCCGAAAGTCTCGCCTGATACCGCCATGAATATAGTATTGTACGAAATTTCCAACAAGCGCTTGGGCTTAACCACAGTCGTCGATGAAAATGATGTGTTGCTGGGGATTTTTACCGATGGTGACTTGCGTCGCTTGATTGATAAGCAGCAAGGTTTTGATGTCAATCTGGCTATTCAGGACGTGATGACCAAAAATCCGTTGACCATTTCTCAGGAAGCACGTGCAGTGGTCGCACTGGAACGTATGAATGAACATAAAATTAATCAATTTGTAGTTGTTGATGATGCCAATAAAGTCATTGGCGTGATTAGTATGCATGACCTGATTCAGGCTGGGGTAAATTAATAAATGGCATCTTATGTATTATTAGAGCAGGCACGTCATATTGCAGCACTGGTGCTTGATGTAGATGGTATTTTAAGTGATGGCTTTGTAACGCTGACCAATACTGGCGATGAGATCAAATCCTTTGATATTCGTGATGGTCTGGGCATGAAACTGGTTCAACAAGCAGGAATCAAGGTGATTATTATCACCGGACGTAAAAGCAATATCGTAGAAAAGCGTATGTCGGATCTGGGTGTTGATCTGGTCTATCAGGGCCGTGAAGACAAAGGTACAGCACTTCGTGAAGCCTGTGCACAGCTTAACATTGATCCTGAAGATTGCCTGTATATGGGCGATGACTGGCCTGATCTGTCTGCGTTCGCCATTGCCGGCATGAAAGTGACCGTACCTAATGGTCATGTCGAAGTTCGCCGCCGTGCCGATCTCGTGACTCAGGCACAGGGTGGACGTGGTGCGGTGCGTGAAATCTGCGATATGCTGTTAATGTCCAAAGGCATGTACCAA
The DNA here is from genome assembly GCF_000369665.1 of Acinetobacter sp. CIP 51.11. GTDB lineage: Bacteria > Pseudomonadota > Gammaproteobacteria > Pseudomonadales > Moraxellaceae > Acinetobacter > Acinetobacter lwoffii_S. The sequence goes on along the minus strand of NZ_KB850129.1, from coordinate 441,162 downwards.
GAGTTACTTGAAAAATATACTCGTGCGCCTTATTAATAAGTCATATCTTTTGGATTAAGTACACCGCTTATGGATACTAAAGTTTTATATATTACGGCTGTGATTATTGCCGCAATAAGTGGTGGTTATTACTATTACAGCGGCAAGGGCAACAAGCTGCAGGCAGATTCTGCGCGCAGCATGACCTATTCCGCTCAAAATATTAACTTAACTCAGACGGATGAAGCAGGTCAGGTGTCGGTTCGTGCCCAAGTGGACCGACTCGAGCAGAACCTGCAGCTAGAAACCTCAAAGCTGGAAAATCTGCGAGCATCGACTTATGACAATGGTAAAGTCGATGCGACTTTCTTTGCCAAAATGGCGCATGGTTATGATGACAATACAAAAGTTGTACTTTCTCAAGAAGTGCTCGCCACCAAAATCATGCAAAATGGGAAAATGCGGTTTCGTACTGAAGAACTGACCGCTTTTCCGAAAACACGTGAAATTGAAACAGACAAGACAGTGATTGTGGAATCTCCACAGGCTGAATTCGTCAGCCAGGGTCTTAAAGCCAATCTTAATGATGGTCAATACGAATTCTTTAATATTCGAGGAAAGTATGAACCAAACTCCTAAAGCCAAAATGATGCACACTTTCCTGAAGCGTATGACGCTGGCGACTGTGGTTGGACTCGGTTCAATCGCTGCTTTTGCACTGCCATCTGACCGTAACCAGCCAATCACTTTGCTGGCTGACCGGGCGACTTTCAATGAGCGGACGGGTGTGACGACGTATTCGGGCAACGTTATCATTGAACAGGGCACCATGAAGCTGCAAGCCAATTCGATTGTGGCCAATCTGAACAATAAGCGCCAGATCAGCCTGATTACAGCGACAGGCAGCCCGGCACAGTTCCAGCAAAAAGTGGATCCGGCCAAAGGTCTTGCCAAAGGTCAGGCGCAGAAAATTGTCTACAATGCTGAAACCGGGATTATTACCTTGTCAGGTAATGCCTTCCTGCAACAGGACGGTGCCAGTATTCGTGGTGCGACTTTAAAATACAGCATGAACAAAGGTGATATCGAAGCTACCGGAACACCAAATAAAACCGGTTCATCATCTGGCCGCGTACAAATCGTGATTCCACCATCTAGTTCAACATCCTTCCCGGGAGCGCGTGATTAATGGAGCAATCGCAGCAGGTTCAAACCTTAACCATTAAGCATCTGGCGAAAAATTATAATAAACGCTGGGTAGTGAAAGATGTGTCGTTCAGCATGGAGAGTGGCCAGATTGTTGGGTTACTGGGACCAAATGGTGCCGGTAAAACCACCAGTTTTTATATGGTGGTTGGTCTGGTGCGGATGGATAAGGGAGAAATCTATCTCGATGATCTGGATCTTTCCGACCTCGCAATGCATGAACGGGCACGTAAGGGAATTGGTTATTTGCCGCAGGAAGCTTCGATTTTCCGAAAACTGACAATTTCCGAAAATATTATGGCGATTCTGGAAACCCGTAAAGATATGACCAAGGCACAACGTCAGCAACGTCTGGCGGAGCTATTGGCAGACTTTAAAATCACCCATATCAAAGATTCTTTGGGCATGAGCGTATCTGGTGGGGAGCGACGTCGTGCCGAGATTGCGCGTGCACTCGCGGCTGATCCAAAATTTATGCTACTCGATGAACCTTTTGCCGGTGTCGATCCGATTTCGGTCGGAGATATTAAGGATATTATTACGAACTTGAAAGATCGCGGAATTGGGGTGCTGATTACCGATCATAACGTGCGTGAAACGCTGGCGATTTGTGAGCATGCTTATATTGTCAGTGAAGGCGCATTGCTTGCTGAAGGCACACCAGAAGAAATTCTGGCGAATGAGACCGTGAGAAAAGTTTATCTGGGTGATGATTTCACTGTTTAAATAATCCTGCTTTATATAAAAACCCTGCATCAGACGCCAGTTGTCGGATGCAGGGTTTTTTTTGATCAAATCAAAGTGAAAAAGATTTCTTTTAAAGGGATTTGATATATGGTTAGGCTAAAACAAGAAACATTACATAATTATACGATTTAGGGCAGAACACTTTAAAAAAAATCAGGGGAAAACAGATCAAAAAAGAAGGGGATTGATACTTCTTCTTTTGCCTTTATCTGTGTCTTTAGGGCATGCAGAAAGCTCACCCCATTATTTTACCAATCTCAAGAATAGCTTAGGTCAGCTGATTGCACCCAAACCGACACGATCAGCACACACCATTGATATTACCTCGCTCGGTCATTATTCATTAGATACATCAAAAGTAGCTGAGCTGCCGCAAATTACCCGGCCACAGTCAGGACAATCGGCTTTAAGTTCTACAAGCACAGCCGGCATTCCAAAGACAATGAATCTGGTGGAAGCCGTACACCGGGCAGTGCAACGACGTCCTGAAATCACCCAGAGTATTTCGACATTATCTGCGCAGGCCGCGAATATTGATGTGGCGAGAGCGGGTTATTATCTGCAGTTATCCGGGGGTATCGGGACAGGTGACCTCACTTCCGGTGAACGTGGACAACAAATGGTTTCTTTGAATGCCACCCAGATGCTGTATGACTTCGGCAAAATTAAAACCAATGTAAGTGTGGAAGAAGCGCGATTGGCAGAAGAACAGGCCAAGGTGCTGGTCAGTCTGGATCAGATCGCATTTGAAGTGGCTGATGCAATAGTGAGTATCAAACGCTATCAGCAAATTACCCAGATTGCCCAACAGCAAATTCAGGGCATTGGAAGGATTGCAGAAATTGCCAATTTGCGTGCCCGCGCCGGAATCAGCACTCAGGCCGACCCAATTCAGGCCCAGTCCAATCTGGAAGCAGCGCAATCGAATCTGATTGTTCAGCAGACCCAATTAAGACAATATCAACAACGCTTGCGTACCTTGCTAGGATTTGATGTATCAGCTATTGAATGGGATATTCCTGAGCGTATTGTGGCACAGGCTGATCTTTATCAGGATCCGGAATTTACCCAGATTCCGAACATGATTCTGGCTCATGCCGGGGTTAATGTCGCCCGTTTGCAAAAAGATCAGGCGCGATTAAGTCCTTATCCGACTATTAGTGTTAAAGGCAGTCTAAGTCAGGCGATGAATGGACGGAATCCAAATAATAATGAAGATGATGGATTTTATAATTCAGTCATGATTGAAGCCAGCAGTAATTTGTATAAGGGTGGTGCAACGCGTTCACAGACCCGTGCCGCAAGCTATGCCGAAGAAGCTGCACGAGCACAGGTCAATACGGTCTATCTGGATGTGCTGGATCAGGTGCGCTTGATCCGAGAACAGATTGAAAATAAACAAAAACAAATGGCGGTTTTATCCCAGCGCCGCGCAACCACGGTACGCACCAAAGAGCTGTATCAAGAACAATATAAATTGGGTACCCGAACCGTGGTGGATTTGCTGAATGCAGAGCAAGCCATTCATAGTGCCGCACAGGAAATTGAATCGGAACGCTATGATATTTATTCGGCGATCGTACAGTACATTCAGGTCACGGGCCGTACACGGGATATTTACGCGCTTAACAGCATTTCTATTCAGGGGTTTGAAGTTCAGCCATGAGTACTACAATAATAAATTATCAACCTTGGCTTCAGGCAGTTTTAAATATTGCCCGGCATTACCGGATCGAGCCTTCTGAGGAGCGGATACGCCTGCAACTGGACTGGAACCAGCATCATGACATCGATGACATGCTCAAGATAGTCAGTCGTCAGATGGGTTTAAATGTCCGTAAAAATAAATTTGAGCGCAGCCTGCTGAATCCATGGTGTTTACCTTTACTGGTTGAATTCGATAGTGGTGATGTGGGGGTGATTGAACGCATCGACACACAGGGCAATGTCAGCATCCAGCTCAGTGGTGATGAAGGTTTATCTCAAAGTTTCACGATTGAACAGTTAGAGGTTGGCATAAAGCATCTTTATGTGCTGCGTCCTGAATCTTCAATTCCAGATGCGCGGGTGGATGAATATATCAAACCCTTTGAGAAAAACTGGTTCTGGTCGATTGTCCTGAATGACTGGAAGCGCTATATCGATGTGATGTTTGCGTCTTTAATTGCCAATATTCTGGCACTGGCCACGATAGTTTTCTCGATGAATGTCTATGACCGTGTCATTCCATCGCAATCTATTCCGACGTTATGGGTGTTGGCCGGTGGCGTGCTGATCGCTGCGATTTTTGAATTTGTATTACGTGTCTCGCGGATCTATCTGTCAGACATTATTGGTAAACGTGCGGATTTAAAAATTTCTGACCGGGTTTTTGGTCATTCATTACGGATTAAAAACAGCAAACGTTCCAAATCAACAGGAACCTTTATTTCACAAATTCGTGAGCTGGAAGGCGTCCGCGAACTGGTGACTTCAACCACAGTCACAGCAATTGCCGATCTGCCATTCTTCTTCATGTTCTTAGGGATCTTCTGGGTGATCGGTGGCAATCTGTTCTGGGTCATGCTACTCGTTGTACCCTTAATGATTCTTCCGGGAATTCTGGCGCAGAAAAAATTGGCACAGCTGGCTCAGTTGGGCATGCGCGAATCTGCCATCCGCAATGCCTTGCTGGTAGAAGCTGTACAAGGAATTGAAGACATCAAGCTGTTAAGAGCTGAAACGCGTTTCCAGAACCAGTGGAATCATATGAATGAAGTGTCAGCCGATGTCAGCATGCAGCAACGTAAAATTGTCGGCTTGATGACCGCCTGGACCCAAAAAATTCAGGGACTGACCTTTGCAATTGTAGTCTTGGTCGGGGCTTTTGCGGTGATGGAGGGTGACATGACCACAGGCGCACTGGTGGCCTGTTCGATTCTATCTTCACGCATGCTGGCACCAATTTCACAAATTACCGGTGCACTGGGATTTGTACAGGAGAAAAAAGAAGGGCTGGATCATATCATTTTAGAGGGTGGTGTCGGCTTTTCTGGTGGACAGCGCCAAGCCTTGTTATTGGCGCGGTTGTTGATTCGTCAACCAAAGATTTTGCTACTGGATGAACCGACCGCTGCCATTGATGATGTGTCAGAAAAACAGTTGATTGATCATCTTAAAGGGTATTTAACCCATCGTACGATGATCGTCGCCACTCATCGCCGTGCGGTATTGGAACTGGTGGATCGTATTCTGGTGGTCAATGATGGCAAGATTGTGATGGATGGGCCACGGGATCAGATCCTGAATCAGTCGCAGGGTGGTAATAAGCGGGTTGTGGGAGCAAGTGCATGAGTGAACTACAGCAACTAAAACGTTCCAGCAAGGTCAGCTTTCAGGAACCACCCTTACCCAAATCAAGTGTCATCATCTGGATTATTGGCATTGGCCTATTGGTATTGCTGAGCTGGGCATGGTTGTTCAAGTTGGAAGAAGTATCTACCGGTACTGGAAAAATAATTCCATCATCCAAAGAGCAGGTGATTCAGTCTCTGGATGGCGGTATTCTGACCACACTCAATGTCAAAGAAGGTGAAATTGTCGAGCGTGGGCAAGTATTGGCCCAGCTTGATCCGACCCGCTTTGAATCCAATGTCGGTGAATTAAAATCCTTGCTGGTGTCGTCACGTGCCACCTCAGCCCGTTTGCGTGCGGAAGTCACCGGCGCGCCGTTGGTCTTTCCTGAAGAAGTGTTGAAATATCCAAAACTGGTTAAAGAGGAAACGGCTCTGTATCAGTCGCGTCGTGCCAATTTGCAAGAATCCGTTGCAGGCCTGGAACAGGCTTTGTTACTGGTGCAGCAAGAACTAGAAATGACCGCTCCCTTGGTCGCCAAAGGGGCAGCCAGTGAAGTTGAAGTGTTGCGTCTAAAACGTGAAGCCAATGACCTGCGTAATCAGATGAATGATATCCGTAATCAAATATTATGTGAATGCGCGGCAAGAGCTGTCCAAAGCCAATACCGATGTGGAAACTCAGCAACAGGTGGTGCGTGGCAAGTCGGATACTTTGAGCCGAACTGTTTTTAAATCACCGGTTCGCGGTGTAGTCAAAGAGATTGATGTGATGACGCTGGGCGGCGTGATTCCACAAAATGGCAAGTTGATGACCATCGTGCCACTAGATGAAAAATTACTGGTTGAAGCACGAATTTCGCCGCGTGATATTGCCTTTATTCGCCCTAATCAAGAAGCGATGGTCAAAATTAGTGCCTATGATTATTCAATTTATGGCGGGCTAAACGGTAAAGTGACCATGATTTCACCGGATACCTTGCGTGATGAAGTCAAGCAGGATCAATTTTATTATCGGGTGTATATCCGTACCGACAGCGACAAGCTAAGCAATAATGCCGGGCAGGAATTCAATATTACGCCGGGGATGGTGGCCACCGTGGATATTCGCACAGGTTCGAAAACGGTGATGAATTATCTGATTAAGCCGTTTAACAAAGCCAAAGAAGCCTTGCGTGAACGATAATATCTACTAAGCAAATAAGTAAAACAATCGATTAAAATCAGGCCTCTCCGTGGAGAGGCTTTTTATTTGTCTGTGCAAAGCGGGTATACTGCAGCAGTGAGAGTTTAAAGCCTGAAGTTATGCCATTTACCATTGCCAGTCTGGTCAGTTTTGAGGAAGACATCAAAAAAAGCCGCTTTCAGGCCTTTGCCACCCCTGTTGAAAATGAGCAGGACGTCAAAGATTTTCTGGAGGCTCATCGTGATCCAAGCACCACACATCAATGTTGGGCCTGGAAAATTGGCCATCAGGTACGCTTTAATGATGATGGGGAACCTTCAGGTACAGCGGGACGCCCGATTTTGGCGACCATTGAAGGTAATGAGCTGACCAATGTGCTGGTATTGGTCAATCGCTGGTATGGCGGGATCAAGCTGGGAACAGGGGGCTTGGTACGGGCCTATGGCGGGTGTGCTGGACAATGTTTGTTGTTGGCAGAAAAAATTGAACTGATTGAAAAGAAAAAGGTGCAATTTTCCTGTCAATTCAATGAGTGGGCCATCTTTCAATATGAATTGAATCAGCAGCAAATCGAATATCAGGAAGAATATACAGCCGAAGGTGTACAGGTCAGCGCCTTATTTCAATTACATCAAATTCAACCCTTTGCCTTAAAAATTCAAGATGTGACCCGCGGCAGGGAACAGCTCAAAATCATAGAAGAAGCGACAGATGACTGACGTAGATCCCTTACTGAAATATCGTGAGCAGCACAAACATCGCCTGAATTATATGCCTTGGCTGTACTGGTCCTTAAAGCCGAAAAATCGTGGCTGGGCAGAAGCGTGGCAAAAGGAATATCAGACTTACTTGATGGAAATGGAAACCATCGAGATTGGTGAAAACTGTTTTATTTCACCTCTTGCGCATATTTTCGCGGAGCCGGGACGCAAAATCATCATTGGCGATAATACCTTTATTGCCGCAGATTGCACCTTACATGGCCCACTAGAGATCGGCAATGAAGTGGCGATCAATCATCACTGTATTCTGGATGGCGGTCGAGTAGGAATTAAACTCCATGATCAGGTGCGTATCGCCGCTTATTGTCATCTTTATGCCTTTGATCACGGCATGGATCCCGAGCAGCCAATTTATCAGCAGCCGGTACGTTCGCAAGGCATCGAGATCGGACGGGATGTGTGGCTCGGTGCGCATGTCGGTATCAAGGACGGAATTAAAATCGCAGATCAGGCCGTGGTGGGAATGAACAGTATTGTGACTAAGGATGTCGAGGAGCGTGCGATTGTTGCCGGTAATCCGGCCCAATTCATTCGCTATCGTGAATAAGCTTTTGGAGGTCAATTGCTTGATGCAACAGCCTGACTCAGAAGATAGATCGATATGTTGATCTATATTTGTTCACATAAAAGTTAACATATTTCAAGTCAAGCCTTACAGATTTCGCTGCACATTTTTGAATGCTTATGCTAAGTTAAAAATAACTAAGAAATTTTTATCATAAATAGAAGAGAGGCTAAACATGAAACGTGTCATCGCCTGCATCGACTCATCGCCATGTATAAACGCGCTGGCAGACGCGGCGGCATGGATTGCCAAACAGACTGGCCGTGAACTGGTTCTGTTACAGGTTTTGGATTATTACCCGGCCAGTTATCATCTGGGGGAAATCAGCGGAGTGATTGGCTTTGAAAGTAATGCCATGTTACTGAAAGAACTGGCTGAGCTTGAACAAAAACAAAGTGAAATCGCGCTGGATTATAGCAATAACCTGCTGCAACACATTTCGGAGCGGATTCTGGCAGAACACGGCATTCAAACCACCCATATTCAGGAAAAGGGTGATTTTCTGGAACAAAGCTTTCAGATCCTGCAGCCTGATGATATCGCAGTGATTGGATTACTCGGTGAACGCTCCGCTGAAAAAAACAAACCGATTGGTACCAATGTGGAAAATTTTATTCGTGGGGCAAACTGTACCGTGATGACGGTCGGAGAACAGTTTAAGCCGCCGACACGATTTATTTTCGCCTATGAATATTCACCGACCTGTATCAAGATGATGAAACGGATTGCGGAAAGTGATCTGCTGCGCTTATTGCAATGTCATCTGTTATATATCGGTGATCATGCTGAAATTCTAAATGAACCTTTGCAATATTTAAATCAGGCCGGTTTAGATGTGGTGCCACAATACCGCTATGGCGATGTCGCAGAAAATATTTTGACCTATCAACAGGAACTCGGGATTCAACTGATCGTGTTGGGTGCATTTAGTCACAGTAAAATTCACCAGTTCTTTTTGGGCAGTATTGCGACCACGATTTTCCGGAATTCCAAAGTACCTTTACTGGTTGCGAAGTAAGGATTGCATAAAATAGCCAAGCGCGAAGTCTAATCGTAAATTGTTACAGCTTGATTTAAAAATGACCAGAGTTATCCTCATATATTGTGGATAACTCTGTGGTTAATATTTATAAGTTAATGTTATTTATAATAAATATGTCATTGGGTGATTTTTGTTCTTCTTGTTTTATTTCACAATCGCGAGTGCAAAACCATCATGTCCTTTGCTGCCAACCGTTTGTAAAGCAGTGCATGACAAGATACGTGGATGATTTTGAAGCGCTTTAAACATGTCACGAATGCCTTCAATACTTGGTTTATTATTGTCCGGATTAATGATTTCGCCAGCACGAATGACATTGTCCAGAAAAATAAGTGTACCTGAGTGCGACAGGTTTAAACTGAGCTCCAGATATTCAGGGTAACTCTGTTTATCTGCATCAATAAAGATGAAATCGAAAGCTTCAGTATCTGCAGGCAGGGCTTTAAGCACATCTGCTGCACGGCCGCATTTCAGTTCGACGGTCTGTTTAAGCTGCGCGCGATCAATATTTTCCTGACCCATTGCCGCATGGGTATCACGTCCTTCAATGGTCAGGATATAGCCATCATCAGGCAAGGCACGTGCCAGCCACATGGTGCTATATGCTGCAAATGTGCCGAGTTCCAGTACACGTTTACACTGGTTCATCTGGATTAGCATCTGCAACAACATGCCTTGATTTGGTGCTACAGCCAGATGATCAGGAAAACCGTGCGCTGCGGTATTCTCAAGAGTTTGATTCAGAATGGGGTCTTCAGGAATTAAATGTGAATCAATGTAGTGATCAATGTCTGTCCACATTTGTTGCATAGTCTTAGCACCTTAATTGCGATGCGTGCATTTTAAACTTTTCGCGGCAGAGCGCAATTTATTGTTCTATAGGTGCTGATTTTTTAGGCCCTACAAAGTCCTGAATGAACTTTGTAGGGCGGTTGTCATGACTTAGTAATTACACATCGAGGAATTACGACCCAAACTCGGTCCCCAGGTACGATAACCTTGGGTATCGATGTGGATTTGGCCAGAAGCATACATGCCAAGTCCCATATTCAGACTTTGACCATGCTGTACCCAGAACTGACACAATTTGAACTTGGTATTTTCAATATAGCTATAATCTTGTGCTTGCGGATATTCAGGTCCAATCCGGAAATCGATGGCAGAGTTGTACAGATGGCGTGAAGAATTGGCACCACCGGCACACTGGTTCAAAGGCAGGTCACGATAAACTGATGTGACTTCAAAATCAGTCAGTACATTGGCTGCAACCAGATATTTAAAGACTTTTAAGGTTGGCACCTGATTGGCCCATAATTCACGGCTTGGAATCATGTATTGGGAACGACCACACTTGGCCCAATCACGTGCAGTACGCATTAACTCGAAACTTGGAATGATATTGCCAACCCCATGACGTTCCAGAAAAATCTCATATTCACGCACGCGTGACAAATTATCCAGTGCCGATACCCAGTGGGTATACACATAAGGCACAGTTTTTGGGTGGGCTTTACGATCGTAATGAACACGTTCTTGTGGAATGTAAATCCGTTTTCCAGCAGGTGTGGTGGCCTGTCCAGGTTGTTTTGTGGTCGTGGTACAGCCCACAAAAACCAGAGGAATTATACAAAGACTCAATAATCCCTTTAACAAGTTCTTCATTTATAGAAATCAGATATTTACAAAATAGCGCTATTTTAGACTAAATATAGGGAGAAATTTGGAGAATATTGCAATGAAATGTGTGCGTTGAGTATAAAAAAGATCAGCATTTGCTGATCTTTTAAAGTTTAAACTAATTACTTTTCAAGATATTGTAATTTGTCAGCTTTACCATTCCATTCTTCACGATCTGCTGGCTGGTCACCAATTTGTGTGATATTTGGCCATTTTTGCGACAGGTCAGCATTCAATTCAATAAATACTTCTTGGCCTTCTGGTAATTCATCTTCAGAGAAAATTGCATTCGCCGGACATTCAGGTTCGCATAAGGCACAGTCGATGCACTCGTCCGGGTTAATCACCAGGAAGTTAGGACCTTCATAGAAACAGTCTACAGGGCAAACTTCAACACAGTCTTGATATTTACATTTAATACAATTTTCAGTGACAACGAAGGTCATGGCGACAGCTACCTAAAAAATATGGTTCTATTTACGAATACTGTATTTTAGGCAAAAACAGGGGGAACTAACAATTCCTTTTATTGATATTTGTTATATATAGGGCTGTTAAATTTGAAAAAAGCCGGAATAGGGCTAAATTCAAGTATAAATCAGTGCTAGACCCCATGCGGGATGAGGTCTATGACTTAGAGAATTACCCCGGTTGTTTGAGTAAATCTTTTAGTGCATATAATTGTGCTAAGGCTTCGCGTGGAGTTAAACTATCTACATCAATATCTTCGAGTAAGTCTAGTGCAGGCGATTCTTTCTCAATTTCGATGATGCGTTCTATAGGCTCTATCATTTCAGGTATGGCAAACAGATCGTGCTGCGGACTCAGTGGCTTGGCCTGATGCTGCTTTTCCAGAATCTTTAAGCGGTTTTGTGCTTCTTTAATCACCGCAGCCGGAATGCCTGCTAATTTCGCGACTTGCAAGCCATGACTCTGGCTGGCCGGGCCATGTTGCACCTTATGCAATAAAATCAGATTGCCATTCAGCTCTTTAGCCGTGACATGGTAGTTATCAATGGCATTTTCCTTATCCAGTTCAGTCAGTTCGAAATAATGCGTAGCGAATAGACACAAACATTGAATGCGTTTCGTCAGATCTAGCACACAGGCCCAAGCCAACGACAAACCATCATAGGTACTGGTTCCACGGCCGACTTCATCCATCAGTACCAAAGATTGGCTGGTGGCATGGTGCAGGATTTGCGAGGTTTCGGTCATTTCCACCATAAAGGTCGATTTTCCTGTCGATAAATCATCGGCAGAGCCAATACGGGTAAAGACACGGTCAACCGGACCTAAAGTTGCAGCTTGCGCTGGAACATAGGCGCCGCAATAAGCCAGCAACACGATCAATGCAGTCTGGCGCATAAAGGTGGATTTACCCCCCATGTTGGGACCGGTAATAATCGCCATCCGATGGGAAAAATCTAGTCGCGTATCGTTCGGGGTAAAGGCCGTTTTACTGAGGGCTTCTACCACCGGATGTCGTCCGGCAGTGATACTTACGCCAACCTCAGGGCTGAATTTTGGACGCGACCAGTTGCGTAAACGTGCCTGATGGGCAAAGTTTGCCACCAGATCAATCTGGGCAATGGCACTGCTCATCATCTGTAAATTGCCGATATCCTGACGTAATTCATCCAGCAGCATTTCAAACAGCATTTTTTCACGCGCCAGAGCACGGGATTCACTGGATAAAACCTTATCTTCAAAGGCTTTCAGTTCAGGTGTGATATAGCGTTCAGCATTTTTCAGAGTCTGACGGCGGATATAGTGCTCGGGTGCCTGTTCGGCCTGAGCACGTGAGAGTTCAATATAATAACCACTCACTCGGTTATAACCAATTTTCAGTCCCGGAATTCCGCTGGCTTCACGTTCTTTAATTTCCAGATCAATCAGGAACTGGCTGGCGTGATCACGAATCTGACGTAATTCATCCAGTTCACTATCAAAGCCTTCGGCAATCACATTCCCATCACGCAGCAATACCGGCGGATTTTCTACGATGGCAGACATCAAGCGTTGATGCAGGCCATGGAAATCTCCGAGTTCTTCATTTAGCTGGATTAATAGCTCAGACTGTTGTTGACTGACAATCGGCTGTAGGGCATGGCGTAAAAATGGAATTTGCGCACAGGCCTGACGTAGTTGTACCAGATCCCGCGGTCGGGCACTGCCCAAAGCAATTCGGCTCAGGACACGTTCAATATCGCTAATTTCCTTAAGTACCAAACGTACAGGTACTTCATGGAAACCTTGTAGCAGGGCCTGGATGGCATCTAAACGTTCATCCAGCAAGGCAGTGTCACGCAAAGGCTGCATCAGGGTGCGACTCAGCAAGCGTCCACCCATAGCCGTCTGGCAATCATTAATTAACTGAAACAGTGAAGTACCATGCTCAAATAAAGGCTCAATCAGTTCCAGATTGCGACGCGTCACTGGATCTAGGGCAATAAAGTCGGAACTCTGTTCTAGCTGAATCGAACGAATATGTGGTAAAGCGGTTTTCTGGGTTTCTTTTGCATAGTGAATCAGTGCCGCAGCCGCTGCTTTAGCCAACGGCAAATGATCAATCCCGAAACCGGAAAGTGTGCTGACGGCAAACTGGTCGCACAAGGTTTTTTGTGCATTGTTCAGGTTAAAATCGACATCGGGACGTTTGGTGACCGAGATATCCAGTTGCTGTTTGAGTTGTTCGGTCAATGTTGGATCAGCGATATTTTCATCCAGCAGAATTTCGCTTGGCATCAAACGCGCCAGTTCAATCATGAGCTGGTTAAGATCATAATCCTGCTGCTGGACTTTAAATAAGCCGGCGCTGAGATCGAGAAGTGCAATGCCGATTTGATTCTGCTGAATACATAAAGCTACCAGATTCGAACTCTGATGTGCACCGAGCATAGCATCATCGGTCAGGGTGCCCGGTGTAATAATTCGCACCACACCACGCTCAACCGGTCCTTTCCCAGTAACCTCGCCGATCTGCTCGCAGATCACCACGGTTTCGCCTTTTTTGACCAGACGTGCCAGATAGCCTTCGGCTGCATGATAAGGCACACCCGCCATAGGAATCGGCTGACTATTGGCTTTACCGCGATGGGTCAGGGTAATGCCTAAAATCTTGGCTGCCTTGTGTGCATCTTCAAAGAACAGTTCATAAAAATCACCCATACGATAAAACATCAATGAATGCGGATGCTGCATTTTCACCGACATGTATTGCTGCATCATGGGCGTTAAGGTAGAAAGATCAGCCATAATTTCTGAACTGGTCATTAAAAATAAATCCTTTCAACAAGAGATAAATGCAAATACTGCTCAATAGGCTATGCAGGAAAATTTAAAGCACGTTTTCAATCTGGCCAATCCCAAATGATTGAGCGCAGGGAATCGAAAATGTGAAATGAATCTGCTGATTCAATTCAGCTTTAAAGCTGTATTGCAGCAAGTCTATCAAATTTAATTTTTAGAAAGAAATGAAATTCCAGATGAATCTTTAAGTCAGCGCTCAGATCTGTCGCTATGGCTTCTTATTCAGCATTATTTGCAATTTTTAAAAATAAACCACCGGATGCGAACATGCGGTGGTGAGTCTAAATCAAGACGATAGTTTATTCCGGATCATAAAGACCAAGATCGGTCAGATGTAATCTGAGAATCCGGCGTAATTCTAGTACGGCTTCAGGCGTTTCCTGAATCGAGTGTCCGCCCTTAATCACTTTGCTAGATACTGCACCTTCCAAGTAAGCACTTTCGTATGAAACGATATCATCACTCATGAGCTTGGTATCTTGAGTATCTACGGTATTGCCGATAATAGAATGAAATTTGATGTTTTTAGAAGGCTGAATATCCTCAGTTAATGCAGTAAATTTTGAATTTTCACTGAGATCACTCGGACCATTTTGAATCAGGTCATGCCCCAGTTCTTTGACAAATTCGTTTAACCCAATCTGGCCTTGCAGGGTATCGGCAAAGGCACCCAAAAATGCACCCGGTATACGGATAATTTTACGGGCCAGTTTGGTATGCCAGCGGTCGGCATATTCTGTCCCACGATGCGGAGTTGCTAAGAAAATGGCCCGGGTGAAATTTGGAATAGGCTGCATTTGCAGGCGTGCTTTAAAGAGCGGGTTATCCTTAAACTGTGCAATGCGGGTATTTTGTACCAGCTTGAATGCATCTTGGGTAATATCGGCTTGACTGACCATCAAACGGGCAATCACACCTCCCATACTGTGTCCGACCAGTACCGCATCTTTTTTGGCTGGTGCATTATTCGCAACCCGGGCAAAGCCTTGCTGAACCAGTGCATTAATTTGAAAACGGCTTTCCAGAATCGGCATATTGGTAGAATAAAATACCTGCCAGACCTGGAAATTTTCTCTTAATACCGGATCACCCATAATGTCGTTGGTCAGACGAATCCAGGCTTCAGGACTACTGGCCAAGCCATGAATCAATACCAGCACTTTCTTGTCCGGATTATAAGGTTCCAGCATGTACAGATGCGGCATGCTCAGACTGTCTTCGCGATTAATCAGGGTTAGATAGGCTAAACGCCCCAGATTGTTCTCGGCCAGCCATAAGCCGTAAGGTGCGGAAAAGTTGGCGGCCAGCGCATATTCTTTCGAAGCCACTTTGATCTTTTCATGTTTATAAGGATCATAGAGTTTCAGGTGAAACTCAGAGCTAGAGAGAATCTGTTCGGTCGAATTCGCGGATTTGGGTACAGCGGTAATGGTGGTCGCCAGATAGCGGGCTGAATGAATATTTGGATTGATACCATTTGGATAGTTATGCTTGAGCGGATCGACAATATATTTTTTATCCTGCTCGGTTTGCTGTGCTTCAGGTAAGACCACTAAAAATTCTGAACCAAAACCATCACGGCGGGTGATAGAACGCAGGCCGGAAAAGTTCATGTTATAGGTGGACATCAGCTGTTCAATGGTCTGGTTTTTCAGCTGCGGAAAATTTTCCAGATCAATGGTGTATACACTGTCACCGACCTGAATGCGCTGGCCGGACTGTTTGGCTTCATAACGTTCAGCATAGCGTTGAATCAGATGAGCAATCGCCAGGTTATAAAAGTCACGAATCTGGACCTGGCGGTTATCAAAAATACGCTCTTGCGGCGCACGCTCGGTTTTAAATAGATAGGCATAGCTATAACGAATGCTTTTATCCAGCATAGTGAGCTGCTGATCCAGACATTTCTGGATGTTCTGCTTGTGTTGTTGCTGTTTTTCCGGTGATCGGGTTTTGTTTAAAATTCCGGTGTTGCATTCAGCAGACTTGGCATTTTGTAAGGAGTTGGCTAGATATAATTCACTTGCTGTAGAAAGCAATTGTTCATCTAAAATTTGGGGAATACTTTTCAGATCTTCCACACATTCTTCGGGCTGATCAATACAGATCTGGGCTTCACGACCTGTCATGGACAACACATTCAGGCTGGCTTCACTGAGCTTGTCGCGGGTCAAGATACTGTCACGCTCATTGTTCAGCGTGACATTAATGGCCTGTTCCTTAACACTGACCACCTGACAGCCGCTGAGTACGCTGGTGATGAGTAAAGTGCACAGCATTAATCTTTTATTTATTTTTTCGTGCATAAAACTTTTCACTGAATTCAAGTTATAAAGCGGGATAATGTTTTGTATTTTACTAATTTTTTTCCATAAAAATAGACCGCCGTAGCAGTCTATTTGTAATCAAATTGAAGCGAATCTTGTTATGGCGTTACAGGTGCTGTTGCTGGCTCTGCAACCGGAGCAGGTGTTGAGCTTTGCAGAATTTGCCAAACATTCCAGCGGCCGTTTTTCTCAATTTCCTGAATCAGGCGGTCCGCCACTTCAGCTTCTTGCGGATATTTCACCTTATAGTTCGTCAAGGTTTGAGTGGCATTTTTCTTCTGTTCCAATGCAATATAATTATTGGCTGCAGAAAGATAAGCCTCCTGAACGCCAGCTTTCATGGCTTTGTCCAGATAAGCGATGGCTTCACGTTGACCACCGCCTTCAGACAGACCAAAACCAAACCAGAAGTTGACCTCAGGATCATCTGGATTAATTTTGAGAATACGCTGGGCATAGGTCAGGGAATTGGTGGTATAAACTGAACCCAGATCCAGGTTACGTGCCATCACGCTGGCTTTAAAAGCACGCATCAACACATCAAAAGAGGCATTTGGACGGGCCGCTAAAGTATCCAGTTGTCGGGTGACTTCACGTAGTTTGGCTTCAAAGCCACGGCGTTCCTGACGATCGCTGAAACGTGGTGGATAATGACGTGCCTTACCTTCGACCATTTGCAGGAAATCGTCAATTTCGGTGATATCGATTTCATTTGAATTGGCAAGTGCTGCATAACGCATTGCACGGGTATTGCTATCTACCACTGGAATAATCAGTTTATTCACATCTAGGGTCAATTGCTTGGATGGATCATTAGGATCCGTCACCACCATCTTGGTTACAGGCTGGGCTGCAGCTTTTTTCAAATGCACTTCAAATTCAGGCGGTTCATTATAATTGAATGGATTTAAAGCATAAAATGGTGGGCTCAGTTCAGGCTCTACAAAAACCACTTGATCTATAGGTTTCTCAGCAGATTTCTGAGGAGTGGTCGAACACGCAGTAATTGTGAATGCTAAGCAAGCAAGTGCCAAGGGCTTAAAGGTCATAATAGTCATCCATTCTGTTATTTTTTAAAACATCTATTCAAAAATTGCATGATCGTCAGTCTATGAAAAGTATAACGATCATGCAAGTAAACCCGTGTTACAGAGTGAAGTGTGATATTCAGGCTTTGGATTGGCTGGTTTGCGCTTCACATTCACGGCGCGCTTCTTCCAGAATCTCCAACTCTTTTTTGCTCAAAGGCTGGCCATCCTGTTGCTGTTTGTTAAAGGTCGGATCTAACAAAGAAAGACGATTGCACAAGTTGTTCATGCGTTTTTCATTTTGCTGAATACGATCCAGCAAAATCCGCATGCCTTCAAGAATCGGATCAGACTGGTCTTCAGTTGCTGCATAGGGCTGGAAACCGATGCTTTCTGCATAGTCACGACGACGCGCTTCAGCATCATCTTTGGGTTTGTCTTTGGTGATAAAACGTGCCGGGTTGCCCACAGCTGTGGCGTTTTCAGGAACCGCTTTGGTAACGACCGCATTAGAACCGACTTTGGCATTTTTACCTACGGTAAATGGCCCAAGAATCTTGGCACCGGCACCGACTACTACGCCATCTTCTAGGGTTGGATGACGTTTACCTTTGTTCCAGGTCGTTCCACCCAAAGTCACGCCGTGATAAAGCGTCACGTCATCGCCAATTTCAGCAGTTTCGCCAATTACGACACCCATACCGTGATCGATAAAGAAACGGCGGCCAATTTTTGCACCCGGATGGATTTCAATGCCTGTGGCAAAGCGGCTAAACGAAGACAACGCACGCGCAGTTCCTTTACAGTCTTTGTTCCATAGCTCATGTGCCATGCGATGCATGATCAGCGCATGAATGCCAGGGTAAGTGGTTAAGACTTCTAAGGTATTGCGTGCTGCAGGATCGCGCGCAAAGACAGCTTGTATATCTTCTTTGAGCTGTTTTAGCATTAGATTTGATCCTCGTCCTGTGATGATGTGTGTGAAGATTTTTTCCAGGTACCGTTATTCAATGCCTGAACACGGCTGAAAATACCACGAAGTAAGTGATATTCCATACGATCTAATTGTATACGTCCGAAGAGACGACGCAAGCGTAAAGGCAATAATCTTGGATTTTTTGGATCCATAAATTCAATTTCTGCCAGCATTTTTTCCAAGTGCGGATAGAACTGTTCCATCTGCGCATGATTGACTAAAGGTTCATCCCATTCCATTTCAATGCCATCAATGACTTGCATGGTCGCTTTAGCATCACGTGGCTGTTCAATTTGACTCATCGTTGCCATGCGCATCTCATAGCAGATCACCTGAATCGCCTGAGCTACATTCAGTACGCCATAATCAGTATTCACAGGAATAGTCAGATGATAATTGGCCATCGCCAGTTCTTCATTGGTCAGACCACGGTCTTCACGGCCAAATAGAATCGCGACTTCCTGCTGATTTTGTACCACGGCGGACATGGCTTTTTCAGCGGCAGGGCGCACATCTAACAGCGGCCAGGGAATGGTACGGCTACGTGCGCTGGTACCGAATACAATCTGACAGTCTTTAATGGCATCTTCAAGGGTTTCTACAATCTCGATCTGCTCGATCAGGTCAGTTGCACCCGCGGCCAGCGCGTCAATATCCGGATGCGGATAGGTTTTCGGTGCCACCAGAACCAGCTTGGACAAGCCCATGGTTTTCATGGCACGTAAGGCACTGCCGATATTGGCAGGTAAAGTGGTATTGACCATGACAATACGCACATGGGAGAGATGTGCTGAAACAGCAGCATTGTCAATTTGACTCATGAGGATTCCAATTTTAAGGTGTTTTAAAGATCAGGATTTATGAATATTGCGGCTGGGATTCAGCCTGATACAGCTCCAGTGCATCATCCATGCTCATGCCCGCAGGCGGCGGAGGAATATCCACCGGCTTGGCCTGTTCATAGGACACGGCTTTGGCAGCTTTGGACTTGACCTGATACTCAATATGCAAGGCTTCTTTACCAAAATAGTCACGCAATTTGGCTAAGAGCTCATCCAGTGGGGCGACTTTCCAGTTGAGACCCAGATGCAGTTCAGTCGTGGCATACGGATAGTCCAGATACAGAATCACCGGAATATGTGCTGACATATCGACATTGCAATAAGGAGTCAGAATCTGCTGCAGGTCACGGCTCAAGCTCTTGCTGAAATGCTCGGCTGTGAGAGTAATCTTGATGCTATTGGCACGTTTCTGACGAATTTCATTCAGGCTAAATGCTTTGGTGAGACGTCCCATCGGACGGTCAAAGCCTTCACGCTCATAGATTTCGCCTTCAATCACCACCACTTTATCGAGCTGGATAATCTCTTTAAAGCGGTTGAAGCGTTCGTGATTGGCTGAAATCTCAATCCGTGCCGTACCATCATCCAGTGTCATCATCATCCGGTTCGGGAAATTGGCAATATCCACCACCAGTCCTGCAAACACGGTGGTCACGCCACGGCGTGTCGGCGTCAGCTCATTGAGCTGACTAGGTACAAAGGCTTTCAGTTCATTGCGATACACATCAATCGGGTGGCCAGTCAGATACAGGCCAAGCGTGTCTTTTTCACCTTTCAGGCGAACTTCATCCGCCCAAGGTTTGACCGGTTTAGATGGCTTGCGCTGAACTTCTTCTACTTCGCCAAACAGGTCCATGATGCCGGTTTCACGATTGGAACGTGCCTGTTCCGCAGCTTGAACCGCTTCAGGCAGTTGTGCCATCAGGTCGGCACGGTCAATGCCTAAGCAATCCAGTGCACCTGAACGAATCAGTGCTTCCAGAGTACGCTTATTGATTTTTTTTAGGTCAATACGATGACAGAAATCAAACAAGTCACGGAATGGACCTTCTTGCGCACGCGAGTCAATCACCGACTGCATCGCCGCTTCACCAACGCCTTTAATCGCCCCCAGACCATAGACAATGGTTTGCTCATCGATAGCATGGAATTGATACAGCGACATATTCACTGACGGTGGCAAAACTTCCAGATTATTCTTGCGACAGTCATCAATCAGGAATACCACGTTGTCGGTGTTCTGCATCTCCGAGGTCAATACCGCAGACAGGAATTCTGCCGGATAATGCGCTTTCAGCCATGCAGTTTGGTAGGCAACCAAAGCATAAGCAGCCGCATGCGATTTGTTAAAACCGTAGCCGGCGAACTTTTCCATATAGTCGAAGATATGGTTGGCCGTGGCTTCATCAATGTCTTTTTTCGATGCACCTTCAATAAAGATCTGGCGCTGTTTGACCATTTCTTCCGGTTTTTTCTTACCCATGGCACGACGTAACAAATCCGCGCCGCCGAGGGTATAGCCGGCACAGTACTGTGCAGCCTGCATTACCTGTTCCTGATACACCATAATCCCATAAGTGGGTTCTAGTACGCCTTCAAGCAAGGGATGCAGATATTCAAAATCGCCACCATGCATCCGGTGAATAAAGTCAGGAATCAGATCCATCGGACCTGGACGGTACAGTGATACGAAAGCAATAATTTCTTCAAATTTGCTTGGGCGTGCCTCTTTCAGCATCTTTTTCATGCCCACGGATTCAAACTGGAATACCGCAGTGGTGTTGGCATTGGCAAAGACCAAATACGCGTCTTTATCTTCAAGCGGGATATAGGCAATGTCTAAAGGCTTGTCAGATTTGATGCGTTTATTGATATTTTTAACCGCATCTTCAATCACCGTCAGGTTACGCAAACCCAAGAAGTCAAACTTCACCAGACCTGCAGATTCGACATCGTCTTTATCGAACTGTGCCACGCGTCCGGTACCATCGGCATCACACATGACCGCAGAGAAATCGGTAATTTTGGTTGGCGAGATCACCACACCACCGGCGTGTTTACCGGTGTTTCGGGTAATACCTTCCAGTTTCAGTGCCATTTCCCAGATTTCGGCTGCATCGTCATGGTCTGGATTGGATGGATTGGTGACGATATCTTTAAGCTGGGGTTCAGCTTCTAGTGACTCAAGCAGGCTTAGACCTAAAGGCTTGGTCGGAATCATTTTCGAGATACGATCCGCCAAGCCATAAGATTTACCCAAAACGCGGGCAACATCACGAATCGCACCTTTGGCCGCCATAGTGCCGAATGTTGCAATCTGGGAGACCGCATCACGGCCATAGGTACGTGCTACATAGTCAATCACGCGGTCACGGCCTGCGATACAGAAATCGACGTCGAAGTCGGGCATAGAAACACGTTCCGGGTTCAGGAAACGTTCGAACAGCAGTTCATAACGCAGCGGGTCAAGATCGGTAATTTTTAAGCTATAGGCGACCAGTGAACCTGCACCCGAACCACGGCCCGGACCGACCGGAACGCCGTTACTTTTCGACCACTGAATGAAGTCCATCACGATCAGGAAGTAGCCCGGGAATCCCATCGAGTTAATGATGTTAATCTCGTATTCGATACGCTCATCATAAGGCTTGCGGATTTCTGGCCAGTCTTCATCACGTTGTTCAGGCGGATACAGGAAATTCAGGCGTTCTTCCAGACCTTCTTTGGACAAGTGTGCAAAGAAGGTATCAATGGTATGACCTTCAGGAATCGGATAATCAGGCAGGAAGTATTTGCCCAGTTGCAGCGTCACATTACAGCGTTTGGCAATGTGATAGGTGTTCTCAATCGCAGATGGAATATCCGAGAACAGCGCCGTCATTTCTTCAGCAGATTTGAAATATTGTTCAGGTGAATAGGTTTTAGGGCGGCGGTTGTCACCAAGCACATAACCATCTGCAATACATACCCGTGCTTCATGCGCTTCATAATCTTCACGGGTCATGAAATGCACATCATTATGTGCGACCACACCGATATTGTATTTTTTTGCCAGCTTAACGGCTTCCAGAATAAAGTTATCTTCATCCGGACGATTGGTACGGGTCAGGGCAAGATAAACACGATTACCAAATTTTTCGACCCATTCTTCTAGCAGCGGTTCCGCTTTTTGCGGATTTGAACTCATCAGCATTTTGCCGACATCGGAATGCATGCCGAGCAGGGCAATCATGTCCTCAGGCTGATTTAAAATCCATTGTTTTTGAACGCAGGGAATATCCAGTTGCTGGCCACTGATAAAGCCTTCAGATACTAATTCAGTCAAATTACGCCAGCCGGTATTGGTCATGGCCAATAAGGTCATGCGATGTTCGGCATCATTCAGGCGAATTTCAGAACCCAGAATCGGCTTGATGCCTTTGCTCAGACATTTGCCATAGAACTTGACGGCAGCATGCAGGTTAGAAAGATCCGTGAGCGCAAGGGCAGGCATCTGTTCTTCTTCGGCAGCTTTGACCAAGTCAGGTATCCGTACGATGGATTCAGTAATCGAAAATTCTGTATGAATACCAAGATGAACAAAGTGCATAGATGAGTCCCTGCTAAAACCATTGAATAGTTTAACATGGGATTTATTGTTTCAGTTTGAAATTGAGGGGAAATGGCTAACTTTTAGGTCAAGTTTGAATTTGATTTTTTAAGCTGATTATTTAGTTAGTTGTTAGAAGATATTTTCTTTTACTTTTGACGGGACAAAAGTAACAAAACCCCTTTGTTGATCTGATGGCACTTCCTGAGCAAGCTTTAAGCATTGCTTTAAAGCTTGTGCAAGACAGAACAACGGCAGCATCCATGTCGCCGTGGCACGTATCAAATAGTTGCAGGACTTTACTTTGAAATAATGAGAAAGGGATCGTAAGTATTAAAAACAATAAAACCCTCTTTTTAGAGGGCTTTATTCATACATAAAAACTAGCTTAACGAAGTCGGGATAACCAGTCACCGAGGCTTTGTACAATCTGCACTAGAATCAGTAATACAATCACCGTCATGATGACTACAGAGGTATCAAAACGCTGATAACCATAAGAAATCGCTAAGTCACCAATACCACCCGCACCGACAGCACCGGCCATTGCCGTTGCACCAATCAAACTGATGGTAGCAGTAGTCAAGTTTAGAATCAGTGAGCTACGCGCTTCCGGCAGAATAAACTTAAAGATAATTTGCATTGGCGTCGCGCCCATCGCTTGGGCAGATTCGATAATACCTTCATTCACTTCGAGTAAAGAGGTTTCAATCAGGCGACCAATGTATGGGCCGACATAAATGGTCAATGGAACAATCGCTGCCCAGGTCCCAATCGATGTGCCGACAATTAACTTGGTCAGTGGAATCACCGCAATCAGCAAGATAATAAATGGCAATGAACGTAGCGCATTCACAATCGGATTGAGACCGTGATAAATCACACGATTCGGCAGAATCCCATTCGGACGGGTCACCAGTAGAGTAATCGCCTGAATGAAGCCCCAGATACAGCCAAACAGCATCGCGAAGAACACCATATGAAAGGTTTCTTGCAATGCTGTCACAAACTGATCTATCGACAGGGAGCTTTTCCAGAACGGCGCAGTGATCGTTGTCAGCCACTGTACAATTAAATCTCTCATGCCTGTACTCCCGCCTGATCGACTTGTACGCCGTGTTGTTCAAGGAATTTTATTGCTGCTTGAATTTCTTGTGCATCACCCAGTAGCTGAATAAACATCTGGCCAATCACCGTGCCATTAATTTCGGTCATATTGGCAAACAGAATATTTAAACTGATATCAAACTGTTTAATCACCGCTTGAATCACGGTTTCCTGTGCCGAGCTACCAAGGAATTTCAGGCAATAAATACTGTTGTGATTCTGGTTTTCCAGATTATTCAGAATATTGACTGGTAAATGCTGCTGTAATACGGTCTGAATAAAATTCTTGGTCGTCGGGTGCTGGGGCTGACTGAATATTTGTAAGGTACTGCCGGTTTCAATCACATCACCTTTTTCCATCACGGCGACATAATCACACACGGTTTCAATTACATCCATTTCATGGGTAACCATAACAATGGTGATGCCTTGTTCTTCATTAATTTTTTTAAGTAGCTGTAGAACAGATTTGGTGGTTTGTGGATCAAGTGCAGAAGTCGCTTCATCACAGAGTAAAATTTTTGGATGATTGGCAAGGGCGCGGGCAATACCGACACGCTGCTTTTGACCGCCAGACAATTCATCTGGAAAAGCATGACGTTTATGTTTCAGGTCAATAAAGTCTAATAATTCTTCGAGGCGTTTTTCCCGTTCTGCCTTGCTCCAGCCCAAGAGTTTCATTGGCATTTCGATATTGGCTGCCACGGTTTTAGTTTGCATTAAATTGAAATGCTGGAAAATCATGCCGATGCTGGCACGTTCTTGACGCAATGCTTTGGCATCAAGTGCGGTAAAGTCTGTTCCGTTAATGATAATCCGGCCTGAGCTTGGGCGCTCAAGCAGGTTGATCAGA
The DNA here is from genome assembly GCF_000369665.1 of Acinetobacter sp. CIP 51.11. Lineage (GTDB taxonomy): Bacteria > Pseudomonadota > Gammaproteobacteria > Pseudomonadales > Moraxellaceae > Acinetobacter > Acinetobacter lwoffii_S. Next base: position 416,612 of record NZ_KB850129.1, on the reverse strand, counting down.
CGGATGAGGGTGCTTTTACCGGCACCACTATAACCGATGATGCCAAAAATACTGCCGGTTGGAATCTGAAGATTAATCTGATTCAAGGCATGCAAGGTTTGACCCTTAAGCTCATACTGTTTTGAAATATCTTTAAATTCAATCATAGTGTCAAAAACTGCATCACGGATAAAAAAACAGGCAAGAAATCGTCCTTGCCTGTTCTAAAAGTCTATTATAGTACTATTTTGTTTCAGTTAAATACGTCACAGGTTTGTTTACCGCAACTTTAGTACCACCAAAATGCTCATCAACATATGCTTTTACTGCTGGCGTATGATACAACGCACCCACTTTTTGCAGCACAGGATCATTTTGACGATCTGCTGCAACCGCTAATACGTTGACGTTCATTTTTGTGCTTTGATCAATCGGCTCATAGTAAATCGCATCTTTAAGAACGTTTAAACCGCCTTCCATTGCCAGGGTATTGCCCAGCACAATCGCATCCACTTCGTCTTTTACACGTACCGCAGTCGCCATCTGAATTGGCTTGATCACGATCTGTTTTGCATTTTCAGTCACATCCGAAGTTGTGCCTTTAACATTGTCGAAACCAGCTTTTAATTTAACCAGACCTGCCGATTGTAAAAGCAATAATGCACGTGATTCGTTTGCGCCGTCATTTGGAATGGCAATGGTCGCACCAGTTTTAAACTCGTCCAGAGATTTTACTTTGCTTGAGTAAATCCCCATTGGCTCTAAATAAGTGGTAGATAGAGGTGCAATTTTGGCTGTGTTGGCATCGTTATAAGCAACCATATAGGCATAAGACTGGAATGCATTCACATCAATTTCTTTGTTGGCTACTGCTGTGTTCATCGACACATAGTCAGTGAAATTTTTCACATCAAGTTTGATACCGGCTGCTTTGGTTTCAGGCAGGGTCGCGATATAACGCCATACGTCTGCATCTGAACCGGTCGAAGCCATAGTTACAGTTTGAAGACCATTTGCATCTTTAGTTTGCGCTGCATCAGTGGCAGGCGCTTCCTGTTTACCACACCCAGTTAAAGTCAATACAGAGGCACTCAAGATAACGCCAAGTAACTTTTTCATGAAATTGTCCTAATTCTATTCTTGCCTAGAGTATAAGCATTTTTAAATCGTGTTAAATAAGAGTTTTATTACGATCTAAGTAGGTGGCTTGATCATTGCTAAGGAGGGCTTGAGATCAGAAGATGCAAGCGTGCAGCAACAGTTCTGATGAACTTGATCAAGTCAGAGGCAGCCCAAATCTGATGTACTTGATCTATTTTGGAGAGAGAAAATAGATATTTTATAAGTACATGGAAAGGTTTAGGGGCTCTGAAGTTGTGGATATCATAGCAATAAATCTATATTCGATATACTGGATAAAAAAGCCTTGCTTATCTCTTTAGTCGAATATAAAAAAGATCTTTTAAAGAAAATATTAATTAAAACAATATATTATTTATATTGAAAATATGGCTTTAATAGATATGTCTAAATACTGATCTTTATAAGATTTTGTAAGATAGAAATATAAAAAATGCATATAGCTAAATTAAAGAAAATATCTGATTTTTGGCAAATTAAGAAAATTCTATCATTAACGAGATAAATCTTTCCTTTATATTAACTAAGCTTAGTATCTGATCTTGGTCTTCTCAGGTCATGATACTACAAGCTTGTTTTAACAGAAGGGAATATACAGATAATCTGAACGCTGTTTTTCATAGAGTACGTGTCTACACAAGATATGATCGGCAGGTACAAGTGGATGATCAAACTCTCCCACTTTTTCTAAGCCAATATTTTGCATGACACGTTCTGATGGTGTGTTGATGCAGGCAGTAAAAGAAATGACTTTCTCTAGGCGCAGGGTTCTAAAGGCATATTTCAGTACCGCTTTGGCTCCTTCAGTTGCATAGCCTTGGTTCCAGTATTGCGGTAACAAGCGCCAGCCAATTTCAGGGGCATCGGCAATTTTAAGCTCAGGTGGATGCACGTGTAAGCCAATAAAACCGATGAATTCGCCTGTAGCTTTGAGTTCTACGGCAAGGAGTCCCCAACCACGTGTATCAATAGCATTACGAATACGTTCAAGAAAAGCAGTTGCCTCAGCCGCATCGAGTTTTTTAGGGAAGTAGCGCATGACCTCGTCATCTGCACACATTTGGATAAATGGGGCAGTGTCGGAATCTTGCCATTGGCGTAGGATGAGGCGAGGGGTGGTAATTGAAGCTGATGACATATACTTAGACCAAGATATAAGATGTTATCTATTAATCATTAAAATTTAATATAACATGGATGAAATTATGTTGGATGATCAACAGATTCAGAATCAAGAAACGCAAGTTTGTAGTAATCCTGCTTGGATGGTTCATCTAAAACCTTTTTCAGCAATCATTAGTGAACAACAACCTAGGATTAATTTTTCATTAGATCAGATCAATAACAATGATTATGAGGGAATGCAACTATCAAAAGTAATCGGAATTCTTTCTTTAGAAAGTGATGATAGTTTAGGTGCTTTAATTAGTTATGACGGAGCAATTGCAATCCCTCAAAGCGAAAATTTTCCAACACGCATTGATGGTATTACTAAATTAAATGAGATTTTGTGTTGCCTGTTATTAGGTGGGATCCATGCAGAGGTCTTGCATCCTCATGAGTTAGATGTAGGTACATTATATGAAAAGCGAAGTTTATTTTCTAATTTGCCATCGCTTCATAATCAATTAAGGTGCAATTGGGCATCTATATCTGAACGATATCTACCGTTGATGCATCCTAGAGTTTTACATTTTAATGATCTAAGACTCGCTTATAATGCTGGGCAGGAAATAATTAAGTCAATTCCATCTTTTACACCATTCTTTCTATTAAATGGTTATACATCTTTAATTAATCAAAACAATAATGATGCGCTTAATAATTTGTGGATTGTAGTTGAGCAAATTACAGAAATTTTATGGAAGAAAATTTATATTAAATGTAAGGATAGCTATCCAAGACAAGTAAGATGTTTACATACAACATGGGAAGAAGCTAAGTTTTTAAAAAATATAGCAACTAAGCATAAACTTTTAAGGTTAGCCAAAATTATCTCAAGACAAAATTATAAGATATTAGAGAGTGCTCGAAAATCTCGAAATAAACTAGTGCATAGTGGAAGACGTCCAGAATATGAAGTAATTTTTGAATTGTGGGGAATATTATCCGAGTTGCTTGAGCTAGCTACTTGTAGAAGAAATATAGGTCTTAGAAAAATAAAAGTCGGGAAAGAATTAAACTGGAGTAATCCACAAGATACTAATTTTGATGAATGGAAAGAATTAGTAGCTCAAATGAAATAAAAATTACTAATTAAAAACCCCGCACTTAGCGGGGTTTTTACTTAACCAAAATTTAGATTAAGCATTTTCACGCGCAATCGCACGGTAACCAATATCTTTACGGTATTGAACGCCGTCGAATGTCACTTTTTTGCAAAGTTCTAAAGCTTTTGCTTGTGCTTCACCAATGGTATTACCCAGTGCAGTCACGCAAAGTACACGACCACCAGCAGTCACGATCTCACCATTTTCATTGGCTTTAGTACCTGCATGGAACACTTTCGCATCTGCCATTTCAGTGTCTAAACCTGAAATCACATCACCATTGCTAGACGTTTCAGGGTAGCCACGTGACGCAAGTACGATACCGACAGTCTTGCGCTCATCCCATTCAGCTTCCGCAGGTAAGTTACCAGCAATACCAGCTTCAACCAAATCAACTAAAGATGATTTTAAACGCATCATGATTGGTTGAGTTTCAGGGTCACCAAAACGGCAGTTAAACTCGATCACTTTAGGTTGACCTTGTTCATCAATCATCAAGCCTGCGTATAAGAAACCTGTGTAAACATGACCATCTGCTTTCATGCCGTCAACAGTCGGACGCATCACTTCTTTCATGGTTTTTTCAAACACATCAGCAGTCACAACAGGTGCAGGAGAGTAAGCACCCATACCGCCGGTGTTCGGACCTTGGTCGCCTTCAAAAATACGCTTATGGTCTTGCGATGTTGCCATTGGCAAGATGTTGTCGCCATCAATCATACAAATGAAAGATGCTTCTTCACCCGCAAGGAATTCTTCGATCACAACGCGAGAACCTGCATCGCCAAACTTGTTGCCTGCCAGCATGTCATCAATGGCATCGAATGCTTCTTGATTGGTCATGGCAACGATGACGCCTTTACCTGCAGCAAGACCATCAGCCTTGATCACGATTGGCGCACCATTTTTCTCAACAAATGCTTTCGCAGCATCGACTTCTGTGAATACGTCATAGAATGCTGTTGGAATGTTGTGACGTTTTAAGAAGTGCTTTGCAAATGCTTTAGAGCCTTCAAGCTGTGCAGCAAACTGCGTTGGACCCCAAATTTTTACACCAGCTGCACGGCAAGCATCAACCACACCATTTACAAGCGGTGCTTCAGGGCCGACAATGACAAGTTCAACTGCATTGTTTTTTGCGAAATCGATAATTGCAGCATTGTCTAAAATACTTAAATTTACGTTTTCACATTTATTTTCAGTGGCTGTACCTGCGTTGCCCGGAGCAACAAAGACTTTAGCGACTTTATCGTCTTGTGCGATTTTCCATGCCAATGCATGTTCACGACCGCCATTACCCAAAACTAAAATATTCATTAAAAAAAATCCTTCTGAAATAGAATCCCCCTAAATCCCCCTTTGATAAAAGGGGGACTCCCTTCGCTCTACTATGATATAGAAAACCCTCCTTTATTAAGGAGGGCTAGGGAGGATTTAAAATTAATTAGTGACGGAAGTGACGCATACCAGTGAACACCATTGCAATACCAGCTTCGTCAGCCGCAGCAATCGTTTCTTCATCACGCATAGAACCACCCGGTTGGATAATGCATTTGATACCCGCTTTCGCAGCGTTATCAATACCATCACGGAATGGGAAGAATGCGTCAGATGCCATTACCGCACCTTCAACTACTAAGCCAGCATGTTCAGCTTTGATTGCAGCAATACGAGCTGAGTTTACACGGCTCATTTGGCCAGCGCCGACACCAATGGTTTGACGGTTTTTAGCATACACAATCGCGTTAGATTTTACGTATTTCGCTACTTTCCAAGCGAAGATCATGTCATCGATTTCTTGTTCAGTCGGCGCACGTTTGGTGACTACTTTAAGATCATCTTTAGTGATCATGCCCAAGTCTTGATCTTGAACTAACAAACCACCGTTTACGCGTTTGTAGTCAAGTTGCGATTGACGCGCATCGATTGCTGGAAGTTCGCCACATACAAGTACGCGTACGTTTTTCTTCGCGCCTGTTACTTCAAGAACGCCTTCAGCAACGCTCGGTGCAATGATCACTTCAACGAATTGACGATCTACAATCGCTTGTGCAGTTGCAACGTCTAATTCACGGTTGAATGCAATGATGCCACCGAAAGCAGATTCAGGATCTGTTGCATACGCAAGATCATAAGCTGCTTGAATACCGTCTAAAGATACTGCAACGCCACATGGGTTAGCGTGTTTAACGATCACACAAGCAGGCTTCGCAAATGATTTCACACATTCAAGTGCTGCATCAGTATCTGCGATGTTGTTATAAGAGAGTTCTTTACCTTGAAGCTGTTTCGCTGTTGAAACAGAAGCTTCAGTCGCTGTGTCTTCTACATAGAATGCAGCAGCTTGATGCGGGTTTTCACCGTAACGAAGGTCTTGAACTTTGTTCAATTGAGTATTGAAAGTACGTGCAAATTTGTCTGCCTGACCTTCTTCTTTACCTACGCGAGCGCCAAGGTAAGAAGCAATCATGCCGTCATATTGAGCAGTATGTTCAAATGCTTTCACCGCTAGGTCGAAACGAGTTGCATGAGATAAAGCACCCTCAGCTTTAAGCTCGGCAACTACAGTTGCATAGTCAGATGCATTTACCACGATACCGACAGATGCATGGTTTTTTGCCGCAGCACGAACCATGGTAGGGCCACCGATGTCGATGTTTTCAATCGCATCAGCAAGTGAACAGTTTGGTTTTGCTACTGTTGCAGCAAATGGATAAAGGTTTACAACGACTAAATCAATAGCATCAATGTTGTGTTCAGCCATCACAGCTTCGTCTAGACCACGACGAGCCAGGATACCCCCATGAATTTTCGGATGTAGTGTTTTTACACGGCCGTCCATCATCTCTGGAAAACCTGTATGCTCCGAAACTTCAACTACAGCCACATTATTGTCTTTCAACAATTTGTAGGTACCACCTGTAGATAAAATTTCTACCCCTAGAGCAGCAAGTTCTTGTGCAAATTCAACAATACCAGTCTTGTCAGACACAGAGATTAAAGCGCGTTTAATAGTCATGATCTTCGTCACAGTTTTCAAGGAACAGAATAAAACAAAATCAGCAATTTACAGGTTAAAAAAAATGCCTGCGGAAGCCGCAAGCATTTTATCATTTATTCACTCATTAAACCGTGAGCTTTTAACTTTTTACGTAAAGTACCACGGTTGAGTCCGAGAATCTCGGCAGCACGTGTTTGGTTACCACGTGTATATTCTAGAACTACAGATAGAAGAGGTTTCTCCATTTCTGCTAGCACCATGTCGTATACCTGAGATGGTTGCTCGCCCTGCAGTTGTGCAAAATAGTGGCGAACTGCGCGATCTACGTGGATACGTAAAGCAACATCAGATTGTGCAGTAAAAATAGGAGATTTGCTATTCATGCGAATTAATCCGAAAAACAAATATCACTTGGGTAAAGTGATATATAAAAGTGGTCTAGAAATTGAAATGAACTCCATTTTAGATCCTAAAACGGAAGTTCTAAAACTTAGTCATTACATTGAGCCTGTAGCTTGACACATCTCTGCGATTTGGTCGAAAAATAAGCGTAACAATAGTTAAAGTTTTGTTACTGACCAAAATCAAAACAAAAAAATCTGCACGATACGCAATAAATTTTATAGCGCATTAGGCAAGACTGTATTTGTTGTGAAAAAGTCGCGAGGAGTTGCAGCACATAGCTTTCGTGGCGCGTATCATACCATTGTCTAAGCAAAAGTGAGCAAGAAAACTGCATTTTTTTTAACTTTTTTTAATTTTTTAATGCTTTCTCAGCAGATTAGGGGCGAATTATTTCCAAAGTATAGCGATCAAAGCTTTTACGATCGACTGGAAGCTTAAATTTGAATTTAAACGGGCTGTTTTTCGGGATGCGCTGAATATTGACCAGACTTTCAATCAGGTACTCTTCGGAGGACAGGTTATAAGTTGCAATTACTTCACCGCGATGTTCCAGATTGATTCTTAAAATCGGTAAGGCCAGGCTACGGTCATGAAAGTTGACCAGCTCACCGCTAAACTCAGCTTCATTATTACCGGTTGCCTTGATTTTGACTTTATTGGCCTGAATTAGTGTGTAGTATTTTTCCAGATTAGAACAATTAAACACTTCGCATGCGCTGTTAAAAGCCAGACTCATGACGTGACTATTTTTGATGTATTGCGGATTGAACCAGAAAAATTGAAACAGCAGCAGGCTGAACAGTGACAGATTGAGTAAACTCCAGCCTATATAGTACATTGGCCCGCGTTTAGTCTGCTTTTCTGCCTGATCTTCCCAGTTCATGCTCGGCAGGACTGAAATCGGCTCGGTACTGAAATAATTCAGGTTATTTAAATAGGTTTCCAGATCAATATTGGAATGTTCAACTTTTTGATCAAAAATCTGTAGCAGGCTATGACGATGCTGCTGCTGATCCGTGTGATAAACACCTGAGTTATTTTGAGCATCAGTTTTGCTGAATTTGCTGGAGTTTGACTGAGCGTGAGACATTGAGGCAGTGACCGAATTCCGGGTTTCGGTCACCAAATGCGATAAGGCATTAAATGAGGTGGTACATTTGGGACAACAAACCATACCCTGCGCAACGGTGAGTTGAGCAACTGTGACCTTATAGGTGGTGGAACAGGTAGGGCAATGGGTTCTTTTGTCACTCATGGATTATTTATAGGCTCATTCGTTCTTATGGCGTTTACCCGAGATACGGCACCAGTGCTCATCTCGTTTTTCTACCTCTAATATATCAAAATAATTTGAGTAAATGCTAGTAACATCAGCAACTTGCTCTTCAATCACTCCCGCAAGTGCGAACTGTCCCTCAGATTTAATTAAAGTTGCGAACTCAGGAGCCAGCATCATCAGTGGTGCTGCCAGAATATTGGCAACAAATACGTCAGCTTTGGTATTGCCGAGTTCATCTCTAAATTCTTCTGGCAGTCCGACATAAAGCTTGTCCAGTACGCCATTCAGTTCAGCGTTTTGCTGGGTGGCCAGTACAGCTTGTGGATCGATATCCGTGGCATATGCTTTTTTCGCACCTAATAAGAGTGCAGCTACCGCGAGAATGCCTGAGCCACAGCCATAATCGATGACAATTTTATCTTTCACATCAATCTTGCCGAGCCATTGTAAGCACAGGAAAGTTGAAGCATGGTTGCCTGTTCCGAAAGCCAGACCTGGATCAAGCTTGATGTTTACCGCATCGGCATCAGGTGCTTCCATCCACTCCGGTACGATCCAGTATTTATCAGCAATCTGAATGGGCTCATAGGCATCCATCCAGGTACGTTCCCAAGCCTGATCTTCAATCAACTCATGACGGATCGGAGCATCTGGCATTTGTGCACGAATAAAGGTTTCTAGTGCGGTAACATCAATTTCTTCGCCTTCTTCCTGCGCATAAATACCAGTCACAATCACTTTATTCCAGAGTGGTGTTTCACCTGGAAGTGGTTCCAGCAAATCCTGGTTTTCAGCATCATCCAGAGTCACACTCACTGCGCCTAGCGAGCTGAGTAATGTCTCAGTAAAATCAACCTGAGCCTGTTCAACCGTAATATGAATTTGTAACCACTTCACAGAAATAACCTTTATACATTTTTCAAAAAGCTATTGTAACGGAAGTTCAGACTCAGCGCTGCTATCTTCTTGATCCATTCCCAAAATAAAAAGGATGCCTGAGGCATCCTTTAAATATCTTCAGATGTTGTCTAATCCAGATTTGTTAGGGGTGTTTGCGCCGGGAGTGGTGCAAGCCGATTCAACAAGCTGCCAAAAATTGCAGCAAAAATATACATAAAAATAGAATAAACCGCAGCCGGCATTGCCACAGCAGCACTGCCAATCACGGTCAGGGCAATAGTCATGGCGAGGGTACTGTTATGAATGCCAATCTCAAATGCGCTGGCACGAGCTTGAGCGCTATTAATATTCAGTAGTCGCGGAATCAGATAACCAATACTCAGACTTAGTATGCAGAACAAGGCAGTGGCCAGACCCACCTGGGTTAGATATTCACCGATATTTGTGCGTTCTTTAATAAGTGTGGCAAGAATAATCAGCACCAAAAAGCCAATGGAAAAAATCCGCAACGGCCGATTCAGTTTTGCGGTCACGCCTGGAGCATAGCGCCGAATTAACATGCCAATGCCCACTGGAATCAGGATGATCGCGAAGACTTGTAAAATCTTGCCGAATTGCAGGCCAACTTGCTGGCTATCCTGCATAAAATGCATGATCGAAAAATTAATAATTAAAGGTAGGGTAATCGCTGCAATGACTGAGTTGATAGCAGTCAGCGTGATATTGAGGGCTAAGTCACCTTTAAACAGGTAGCTAAACAGGTTGGCCGTTGCACCCCCTGGCGAAGCCGCCAGGAGCATCAACCCGACTGAGAGTAATGGAGTTAAAGCGAATAGCTTGCAGAGTAAAAAGGCAATGCCAACCAGAATAACCAGTTGGCAGAACAATGCTATAAATACGGCTTTGGGGTGGCGAGTGACACGGCTAAAGTCCCGAGGCGTCAGTTCAAGGCCCAGTCCCATCATGATAATTGCAAGTGCCAGTGGCAGTAATATCGTTATAAGGCCAGAATCCATCTGTATGCTCCTTGTCGAAAATTGTTTTAATACTTCTGATTTTCTTTGGAAAACCATACAGCCTTATAGCAGAATCAGCCAAATAAATTACAAATCTGATAAACGACTTTTATTACTATATACCACTTGCTGGCGGCTAATCAGCACACCGAAAATGGTGGCGAAACTGTACATGAAAATCGTATAAATACCTGCTGGAATGGCCATCGTGACATTATTCAACACCGAAATGGCAATGGTCAGGGCAATGGCAGTGTTATGAATGCCGATTTCAAAAGTACAGGCGCGTGCCATTTTCTCAGGAATGCCCATGAGTAGGGGAATGCAATAGCCAATAAACAGGCTGGAAAAACATAAAATCGCAGTTGCTGCACCAATATTGGCAAAGTATTCGACCAAATTCGAACGTTCTCTGAAAATGGCAAATATCAACAATATGGCTAAAAAACCGATAGAGAGTAAGCGCATAGGCCTGCTGACTGTAATCGACAGGTTTGGAAATTTGGCCCGAAGCAGCATACCCATGATCACGGGAATCAAGGTAATTAAAAAGACCTGCACGATCTTTTCAACTGGAAAAGTCACGTTTGAGTCATGACTCATAAAGTAGTGTAAGGACAGATTGATAATAAAGGGCAGAGTAAAAATAGAGATGATGGTATTAATGGCGGTTAGAGTAATATTTAGAGCTACATCACCTTTATATATGTAGCTAAACAGGTTTGCGGTTGGGCCACCAGGTGAGGCGGCTAGCAACATCAGACCTACAGCAAGCAAAGCGGGCAAGTCCAAAATCAGACAAATAAAAAAAGCAATACTGGGTAATAGGACTAACTGCGCAAATAAAGTAATAAAAATGACTTTAGGATAGCGACTTAAGCGCAGGAAATCTTTGATGGTTAGTTCTAGCCCCAGCCCCATCATCATAATTGCCAATGTAATTGGCAAAAAAACGCTAAAAAACCCCGAATCCATGAATTTGCCTTTTTATTATACATTTATAGATATATTTCCAGTTTAGCCTAGATGAATAAATAAGCAATAAAAAACGGGCAAAATGCAGTCACTTTGCCCGTCAAAGCTTTTACTTGAAATCTAAACTATTTAGATATATATCGGCTACATACCTGGCTGGCCTTGCATTGGTGAATCAGGCTGTGCTGGCTGGTTCATCTGATGCTGCATAGGCTGGTTTTGCATATGTGGCTGCATCGGTTGGCTTTGCATCTGAGATTGTCCCTGAGGGCGTGGTGGCATAAAGCCTAATGCACATTTACCTTTGACTTCGGCACCATTGATGGTGGCAGTAATCGCACCACTGTTGCCGCTACAGGTACTCATGAGTTCGGCTTCATCGCCTTTGATTGAAGCATTTTTGGATGAAGCGAAAAACTGCGGCTCACAGGTACCATTCCAGATAATGCCGCGATAGGCAAAACTGACTTGTGCACCTTGGGATTTGCCTTTACAAACCTGTTGGTACTTTTGTGCATTATAAATGGTTTCGACCTTATCATTCGCTGATGCAGCAAATGGCGCAAAACATAAACCACATAGAACGGTTGAGAGGAAAATATTCTTATTCATCTTTTATACCTTTGTTTGTAATGTAACCAATATATAGATTAAAAAATGCGCGAGATTAAACAATGCAAATCGAGTAAATTTCTCAGCTTATATGTTTAATTTATATAGTTCCTCTGCAAAGTTAAATTACAGTGCTTTATTGTTATGCGAGTTAAGTGCGATTTATCTCAGGATAAATTCAACTGAATTTGTCTACTTTAGAGTGAAATTTGCTATAATGCTCAGCTATTCTTTTTTATCTCTCAATTACCACTATGCATTATCCTAAAGTATACGATGTCATTGTTATCGGTGGCGGTCACGCCGGTACGGAAGCGGCTCTGGCTGCAGCGCGTATGGGTCGACAGACTTTACTCTTAACTCATAACATTGAGACTTTAGGGCAGATGAGCTGTAACCCGGCCATCGGTGGTATTGGTAAATCGCATTTGGTGCGTGAAATTGATGCCTTGGGCGGTGCGATGGCACTGGCTGCCGATAAAGGCGGTATTCAATTCCGTATTTTGAACTCGCGTAAAGGTGCTGCAGTACGTGCAACACGTGCGCAGGCGGACCGTGTACGTTATAAAGCGGCTATTCGCGAAACATTAGAAAACCAAGCAAACCTTGATATTTTTCAGCAAGCCGCAGATGACCTGATTGTTGAAGGCGATACCGTTAAAGGTGTGGTTACCCAAATGGGTATCCGTTTTGATGCGAAAACTGTGGTGCTGACAGCAGGTACATTCTTAGGTGGTGTCATCCACGTTGGTCTGGAGAAATCTAGCGGTGGTCGTGCTGGTGATCCGCCATCTATTTCACTTGCACATCGTTTGCGTGAATTAAACTTGCCAGTAGGTCGTTTAAAAACAGGTACACCACCACGTATTGACGCGCGTTCAGTGGATTTCTCTGTGATGACACCACAGCCGGGTGATTTCCCATCTCCGACCATGTCATTCATGGGGGATGTGTCTATGCATCCTGAGCAGGTAAATTGCTATATCACGCATACCAATGAACGCACGCATGAAATCATTCGTGGCGGTTTAGACCGTTCACCGATGTACACGGGTGTGATCGAAGGTGTTGGACCACGTTATTGCCCATCGATTGAAGATAAGATTCACCGTTTTGCCGATAAAGATTCTCACCAAGTCTTCTTGGAGCCTGAAGGCTTGGATACACATGAGCTTTATCCAAATGGTATTTCGACTTCTTTACCGTTCGACGTTCAGTTTGAACTGGTTCGCTCGATCCGTGGTATGGAAAATGCGCACATTCTTCGTCCAGGCTATGCCATTGAATACGATTACTTCAACCCACAAGCGTTGAAATTTACCCTTGAAACCAAAGCAATTAATAACTTGTATTTCGCCGGTCAAATCAACGGCACAACCGGTTATGAAGAAGCGGGTGCGCAGGGTTTGCTTGCAGGCTTGAACGCTGCACGCCGTGCTTGGGATCAGGAGCAATGGACGCCAAAACGTGATGAAGCATACATGGGTGTTCTGGTCGATGACCTGATCACATTAGGTACCAAAGAACCGTACCGCATGTTTACCTCACGTGCCGAATACCGTTTGATGCTGCGTGAAGATAACGCAGATCAGCGTTTAACAGCCATTGGTCGTGAAATGGGTCTGGTGGATGACGCGCGTTGGGCAGTGTACTGTGAGAAAATGGAAGCAGTGGAAAAAGAAACAGGCCGTTTGCAACACTTGTGGGCCGCACCAAATAACCCAATGGGTAAGAAATTCGTTGAGATGACCGGTGCAGACCTGTCTAAAGAATGTTCGGCGATTGATTTGTTGAAACGTCCAAACATTTCATTTGCTCAAATTGCAGAGTTAACCAATTCTGAAGTATCACCATTTGTCGGTGAGCAAATTGAAATTGCAGTGAAATATGCGGGTTATATTAATCGTCAGCATGAAGACGTCGCACAAATGAAACGTCTTGAAGAAACCCGTATTCCTGCGGATTTCGATTATGACATCGTGTCAGGTCTGTCCCGTGAAATTACCCTGAAACTGAAAGATGTTCGTCCTGAAACATTGGCGCAAGCCAGTCGTATTCCAGGTGTAACCCCTGCAGCAGTTCAACTGGTGATGATTACAATTCGTAAGAATGCACAAGCAAAGAAATCTGCTTAAGATTTTGCGCTAAAAAAGCCCGCATTAAGCGGGCTTTTTATCGGCTTGTAGTTTTGTATAAGTTTTGACTATCGTTGAATTAAAAATAACTACTATTAAATTAAGTTATTGATAAATATATATAATAAATATTATTAAGATGTATTAAGTCTATAAATACAATCTTTTAAGTCTAATTTAGATGATACTTACACATGCTGATGTGCTTAAACCCGACTATTGTCGTGCTATTTCTCTATTAAGATTAGGTTAAGAATAATGCAACGGATCGTCAGACTATTAAACGGTTTGTGAATTATTGATGGAGATCAGTCATGGCACAGTCATACAGCGAAAAAGCCCAAAAAATATTAACGATATTCTTATGTTTCTGGGTCGCATTTTTTGAAGGTTTTGACCTTCAAGCTCCCGGGATTGCGGCGAAAGGAATTGCAGCAAGCTTTGCTTTAGATCAAATCCAAATGGGCTATGTATTTAGTCTGGGTGTCTTTGGAATGCTGTTTGGCGCATTCTTTGGCGGACGTATTGCAGATTATCTAGGACAAAAGAAAGTCCTAATGCTTTCTGTGACTATTTTTGGTCTGTTCATGTCGTTGACTGCAATTGCGCCAAGCATCGAAGTTTTATATGCAGCGCGTTTCTTTACTGGTTTGGGTTTAGGTGCGGCAATGCCAACCATGATTTCAGTCGTCGGTGATGAAGCAACGGAAGCCAACCGTGGCAAGCTAAATAGTCTGATGTATTGTGGTTTGCCGGTAGGGGCGATCTTTGTTGCCGGTCTGGCCATGTTGCTTCCGGAGATTCAATGGCAAACCTTGTTCCTGATTGGGGGATTAACGCCTTTACCACTGATTCCATTGATGGCATTTATTCTTAAAGATAAGCCTAAAGTGAATGCGGAAGTACCGGTTTCTGGCGAAGCTGTGCCGGGAATGGCTGAGGTGTTGTTCAAGCAGCGACAGTATAAAAATACAGTGCCTCTTTGGGTTGGCTTCTTTTTTACCTTGATGATCAATTATATTTTGATTAGCTGGTTGCCAAATTTACTTATGGAACAAGGTTTGCAGAAACAGCAGGCATTTTTGGTGATGTTGGTGTTCCAGGTGGGCGCTGTCATTGGAACCCTGAGCCTAGGTTATTTACTGGATCGTTTAAAGCTTTGGCAAATGGCGACCATCATTTATAGTGGCTTGTTTGTTGCCTTGGTATTGTTATTCACCACAACTTCTATTCCGTTATTAATTTTGGCGGGAGTCATGGGTGGCATTTTCTCTACGGGTGGTCAATTTATTCTATATGGGATCTCACCGATTTTTTACTCAGGCGCAGGCAAAGTGACAGGCGTGGGCAGTGCGATCTCTTTAGGGCGTTTAGGGGCGATGACTGGACCATTATTAACTGGAAAAATTCTGGCATTAGGTTTGGGCACCACAGGTATTCTTGTGGCAAGTTTACCAGCAGTGGTCGTATCGGCAGTAGCCGTCACCGCACTATCACGTTATAAGGCTGCTCATAAGTAATTAATCATTGAGATCTATCAATACAAAAAGGGAATCTGAAGATTCCTTTTTTTATCGTCGAGACTTTTAATTGAATAAAGTCAGTCCATAAAATTTGCTAAAATATACGGATAGTAAACAGATTGATTTTTATATGGCTTATCAACTTATTCAACTCTCGATTCAGGCCACCGATAATATTGCCTGTCCGCATTGTCAGCACAACGTGATTGATTGGGCAGAAGAGCAATATGTGCAACCTTGTGAACATACCCTGTTTATTGCCATGGATATAGGCTTTGAATATATGACCGATGAATTCGAGCACAGCATGCCGCGTTCTGTAGATGATTTGCATGCCAATGATGATCAGGTGAATATGCTGGATGAAATCACCCAAGCGACTTATTCAAATTATCTGATCTATAAGTCTGATCTGGGCATAGATGGGTATTTCCGCTATGTGGGTTTTACTGCATAGATCATCATCAATAAAAAAGCGCCAATCGGCGCTTTTTTATATGGAAAGATTAACTTTCTATTTCTTCTTCGATTTCATCATCCGTAGTATCCATGCCCAATTCTTTAAGCTTGCGCGTTAAAGTATTGCGACCCCAACCTAGAAGCTCTGCGGCATGACGTTTACGGCCACGGGTTTGTTGCAAGGCTGCATTAATCAAGGTGCGTTCAAACATCGGAGTGGCAACATCCAGAAGTTTCATTTCACCATTTTTGAGTTTCTGCATCGCCCATTGACCCAGTAATTCATCCCAGTGATGCGGTGCGATCTGGTTCAGCGTTGGAATTGGCGCGCCTGGATCCTGCTGATGAATTGGAATCTGTTTCAGCTCAGGTGGCAAGTCTTCCGGATAGACTTCACGACCTGTGATCATGACAGTCAGCCAGCGACAGGTGTTCTCAAGTTGACGCACGTTACCTTGCCATGGCAATTTTTGCATATATTCCTGAGTTTCAGGACGCAGAATCTTTGGATTGACCCCAAGTTCCTTTCCGGCACGCGCCAGAAAATGCTGCGCCAGCATCGGAATATCTTCACTGCGATGTGCCAGTTTTGGAATATGAATACGAATTACATTCAGTCGATGATACAAGTCTTCACGGAAACGACCATCATGAACCAGTTTTTCCAAATCCTGATGTGTTGCAGCCACGATACGCACATCGACCTTAACCGGAATATGACCGCCAACTCGGTAGAACTCTCCATCGGCTAGGACACGCAATAAACGGGTCTGGGTCTCAAATGGCATATCGCCAATTTCATCTAAAAACAGCGTACCGCCATTTGCCTGTTCAAAACGACCCTGACGTTGGGTGTTAGCACCGGTAAATGCACCTTTCTCATGGCCGAACAGTTCAGTTTCGATCAGGTCTTTTGGAATCGCCGCCATATTGAGGGCAATAAAAGGTTTTGAACTGCGTGGTGAATGACGATGCAGGGCATGAGCTACCAGTTCTTTACCTGTACCAGACTCACCATTAATCAACACGGTAATATGCGATTGTGATAAACGGCCAATGGCACGAAACACTTCCTGCATGGCAGGCGATTCACCAATAATCTCGGTAGATTGAATTGGTGGGGCGGCTTTTGCTGATTCTTGTTGCTGTAGCTTGGTGATATGTAAAATCGCACGATTTACCAGCGCCAGTGCTTCATCAATATCAAAAGGCTTAGGCAGATATTCAAAAGCACCAGTTTGATAACTGGATACAGCCGACTCCAAGTCTGAATGCGCCGTCATAATAATCACAGGCAAGTCAGGATAATTGTGTTTGACCTTGCCCAGGAAGGTAAGACCATCAATCCCAGGCATACGGATGTCGGTCAGAATCACATCGGGTGCTTCCAGACTCAGTTGATCCAGTGCAGATTGTGCTTCTTCAAAACTGGTAACATCCAGACCTTCTTCTTTAAAGGTCTTTTCCAGTACCCAGCGCATGGCACGATCGTCATCAATCACCCATATTTTATTTCGCGACATGATTCGACTCCCAAGGTAAATATAAGCTAAAGACGGTTTTTCCAGCTACCGACTGACACTCGATCATGCCGTTGTGCTGATGAATAATATTTTGAGCAATACTGAGGCCCAGTCCGGTCCCTTTGGCACGGCTGGTGACCAGCGGATAAAACACCGATTCGATAATCTCTTCCGGAACACCTGGGCCATTATCTTCAATATCAATCCGTACTACAGAGCGGTGAATCACCCCGTTAATGGTAAAGAGACGCTGAATCCGGGTTCTTAAAATCAGTTCCGGTTGATGTTCGACAAAGAACTCCTTGTTCTCGGTCATGGCCTGTACGGCATTGGCGCAAATATTCAAAATGACCTGAATCAATTGATCACGGTCTGCCAGCACTTCAGGCAAGGACAGGTCGTAATCCCGGGTAATCTTGATTTTCTTTTTGGTCTGATTGGCAATCAGTGAGCGTACTCGTTCCAGAGGTTCATGCACATTGACCAGCTCATAGCTCGGAAGCTGGCGTGAACCGAGCATGGTATCGGCCAGATTTCTCAGTCGATCCACTTCGCTAATAATAATGTCGGTAAATTCTTTGTATTGTGGATCATTCAAACTGCGTGCCAGGAGTTGAGTCGCCCCGCGAATGCCACCCAAGGGATTCTTGATTTCATGCGCAACACCGCGAATCAGCTGACGCGCTACCTGATGCTGTTGCAGCAGATTTTCTTCACGCGAGATTTTTAACATGCGATCGCGAGGATTGAGTTCGATGAGCAGTAGCGGATGATAAGGTTTGCCCAGATTTAGCTGAGAAACAGTGTAGTCAACATGAATGTCTTTAAAGTTGACCAGAATAGTGGCTTCGCGGCGTGTATAAGGCTGTCCCGTAGTTAAAGTATTATTCAGGGCTTCTTCGGTATTAAACTCATCTGTCGGGTTTTGCAAAATATTGAGCACGGATGTGCCGCTCGCGCGGAATAAGCTCACATCAAATAAGGCTTCACAGGCAGAATTCAGATAATAAATATTAAGATCGCGGTCTATCAATAAGATACACGTGGTCATATTGTCCACTAAAGCACGATAGTCGATCGGAATAATTTGATCCATTCGCGGGTTTGTTCCTGTATTAAAATGGCGCAATGGCATCTTCATAAAGCAATTTAATCAATTTTAAGTTCTGATTTGATGCAAGATGCACGCCAACTTTTATGACGAGAGATTATTTATTGCGATGAAATGCAGAAATGTGACAGAGCAACACAATTCATCTTAGATATAGCGGATTAAATTGAGGCTGTAAATCTAAAATGATTCATTTTGGTGCATGAGTGGGTATGTTGAATATTTTATGGCAATATTTTAGTGCATGATGCAAAGAGTCAGGTTTTCAACTATTTTTATGATGCGAAAAGACATACAATACGCGCATTCTAGTAGAGCGAAAATTCATGAAGTCCCCCAAAGTCGGTTTTGTATCTTTAGGTTGTCCTAAGGCATTGGTAGATTCTGAACGTATTTTAACCCAGTTAAAGACTGAAGGTTATGACGTCGCTTCGGATTATGACGGTGCTGATTTAGTTGTAGTAAATACCTGTGGTTTCATTGAATCCGCAGTGCAAGAATCGCTAGATGCGATTGGTGAGGCGATGAGCGCGAATGGTCGCGTGATCGTAACAGGTTGTCTAGGTAAAGACGAAGACAAGATTCGCCAAATGCATCCCAATGTCCTGAAAGTGACAGGTGCAGCGGCATATAAAGAAGTTATGGATGCGGTTCATCAATACGTACCTGAGCCGCCAAAACACAATCCATTTATTGATCTGGTTCCAGAGCAAGGCATCCGCCTGACGCCAAAACACTATGCTTATCTGAAAATATCTGAAGGCTGCAACCATCGTTGTACCTTCTGTATTATTCCAAGCATGCGTGGCGATCTGGTTTCACGTCCAGTCGGTTCTGTGCTTGATGAAGCTGCAGCGCTGAAACGTGCCGGTGTAAAAGAAGTACTCGTCATCTCCCAGGATACTTCTGCTTATGGCCTGGACACGAAATACAAGCTGGATTTCTGGAATGGCCAGCCGGTTAAAACCAAATTCTATGATATGTGTGAAGCATTAGGGCAGTTGGGAATCTGGGTGCGTTTGCACTATGTTTACCCGTATCCGCATGTGGATGCTGTAATTGACCTGATGGCACAAGGCAAAATCCTGCCTTATCTGGATATTCCATTCCAGCATGCAAGTCCAAAAATTCTCAAACTGATGAAACGACCTGCGCACAGTGAAAACACACTGGAGCGTTTGAAAATCTGGCGCGAGAAATGTCCTGATCTGGTACTCCGTTCAACATTTGTGGTGGGCTTCCCGGGTGAAACCGAAGAAGACTTCCAGATGCTATTGGACTGGTTGAAAGAAGCCCAGCTGGATCGTGTGGGATGTTTCACCTATTCGCCAGTTGAAGGTGCGACCGCAAATGATTTGCCAGATCACGTTCCTGAAGAAATTAAACAAGAGCGTTATGAGCGTTTCATGCAGGTTCAGCAAGAAATCTCGGCAGCCAAACTCCAAAAACGTATCGGTCAGACCATGACTGTGCTGGTAGATGACCTGGAAGACGAATTCCCGGTAGCGGTTGCGCGTTCTTATGCAGATGCACCTGAAATTGATGGCAATGTTTTTGTTGAAGATATCGATAAAAGCGTCATTAAGGCAGGGGATTTACTTGAAGTCGAGATTACCGATGCAGATGAATACGATCTGTACGCAAAACTCATTTCAATCAAGTCTGCTTAAGATTTTGAATTAAAAAAAATTAAATTGAATACTTTGGAGTTTGATGATGTTGGATTCTAAAAAGCCACGCTTTGGTCGCATCCTGTTAAAGCTTTCTGGTGAAGCGCTGGCAGGCAATAAAGACATGGGGATCGATGCACAAGTGCTCGATCAGATGTCACTTTCTATTGCGCACCTCGTGGGTTTAGGCGTACAAGTAGGTATTGTTGTGGGTGGTGGTAACCTGTATCGCGGTAGCCAGCTACAAAAAGATGGTCTAGTTGGTCGTGTAACTGGCGACCAGATGGGTATGCTAGCAACAGTCATGAACGGTTTGGCACTTCGCGACGCTTTGGTGCGCCGTAATATTAAAACCCGTTTAATGTCTGCATTGCCAATTGGTGCCGTGGTTGAGTCTTACTCAAGCCGTGATGCAATCCGTCACCTGACTCAGGGTGAAGTGTGTGTATTCGTGGCAGGTACAGGTAATCCGTTCTTTACGACAGATACAGCTGCCTGTTTACGTGGTATTGAAATCGAATCAGACTTGATCTTGAAAGCGACCAAAGTTGATGGCGTATATAATAAAGATCCAAGCAAATATGATGATGCGGTTAAATATGACACATTGACTTTTGACCAGGTTCTGGACGAAAAGCTGGGTGTAATGGACTTAACTGCAATCTGTTTATGTCGTGATCACAACGTGCCGCTACAAGTATTCGATATGAATAAATCTGGCGCATTGCTTTCCGTTGTGATGGGTGAAAAAGAAGGGACTCACGTTACCAATTAATGACGTGAGCACCAAAGCACTTTATACTACACGCTAATTTAGTAATAACCTCTTTTCAAGAATTAAGTAAGGAAGATCATATGATTAACGATCTTAAAAAAGACAGCGAAGACCGTATGAACAAAACTCTAGAATCTCTAGAGCATGGTTTTGCAAAAGTTCGTACCGGTCGTGCGCATCCATCAATTTTAAATAACGTGATGGTTTCTTACTATGGTTCAGACGTTCCATTGAACCAGGTGGCAAACGTAGGTGTTGAAGATTCACGTACTTTGTTAATCCAGCCTTTCGAACGTTCAATGGTTTCTGCAATTGATAAAGCGATTCGTGAATCTGATTTGGGTCTAAACCCAATTACAGCAGATGCGATTCGTGTACCGATGGCTGCGTTGACTGAAGAAACGCGTCGTGACATGCAAAAAGTTGCGCGTAATGAAGCAGAAAATGCCAAAGTAGCGATCCGTAACATTCGTCGTGATGTATTGGGCGATATCAAAGCTTTGTTGAAAGAAAAAGAAATTTCTGAAGATGAAGAGCGTCGTGCTGCTGACGAAATCCAGAAAATTACCGACAAATTTGTTGCTGAAGTTGACAAGCGCTTGGCTGCGAAAGAAGCTGAATTGATGAAGGTCTAATTCATCGATGACCGTTGCTGAAGAAAATCCCCGTCTTCCGAAACATGTTGCCATCATCATGGATGGCAACAATCGTTTTGCCAAAAAAAATCAGATGCAAAAAGGTGATGGACACCGTGAAGGAAAAACGGTTCTGGATCCGATTGTTGAACACTGTAAAAAAAGAAATATCCAGGCTTTAACTGTATTTGCCTTTTCAAGTGAAAACTGGAATCGTCCACAGTTTGAAGTTGAATTGCTCATGAAATTGCTGGTTGATACCATTCATGAACAATTGCCCCGCATGGAAAAATTCAATATTGCCTTACGCTTTATCGGTGATCGCAGCCGTTTGTCCCCAGAATTACAGGGACTTATGTTGCATGCCGAAGAAAGGACTGCTAATTTCAATAGTATGACACTCACTATTGCAATCAGTTATGGTGGTATGTGGGATATGGCACAAGCTGCACAGCGAATTGCCAGCGATGTTTTAACAAATAAATTAGATCTTGATGCAATTAATACTGATGTATTTGGTCAATATGTCAGCCTCGGTGATTTACCTGCAGTTGATCTGCTGATTCGTACGGGTGGAGATTTCCGTCTTTCGAATTTCCTGTTGTGGCAGGCAGCCTATGCAGAGCTTTATTTCACTGAGACGCTATGGCCAGAATTTACCGTTGAAGAACTTGATGATGCACTTGCCGTATTTGGTGGGCGTGAACGTCGTTTTGGTAAAACATCAGAACAGATTCATCAGGAAAAACTTGAGAATTAATACATGTTTGAGCGGATTATAACCGCATTGGTGTTGGTAGCAGTTGTACTGAGCTGTATGTTTGCTACCGAATCACATTATCCAATGTTTGTATTGATGGTTCTTGCTGCTGGGGTGGCCGGCTATGAGTGGTTCAAACTCATGCCGCGAAAATTTAAACATGTCATCAAACCTGTTGCTTGGGGATATGGAGTGCTCACTGCGGCACTTTCAGCTTTGGCATTGTATTTTGCCGAAGTTGCCTTATTGTTATGGGTAGCTTCTATAATTACCTGGTTGCTCAGCATTTACTGGGTTAAAACCTATCCTGAATATGATGGCTGGTACAACGCCAGCCTGCACGGAATCGGCGTAGTTCTGATCTCTGCTGCGGTTACTGCAATTTTCTCTGTCTGGCAAAGTTCACCGTGGTGGCTGATGTACCTGTTTTTACTGGTATGGGGCGCAGATAGTGGTGCGTATTTTGTGGGTCGTAAATTTGGCAAGAAAAAGTTGGCGCCGAATGTTAGTCCTAATAAATCTGTGGAAGGGCTGTATGGTGGTATTGTTACTTCAATGCTGATTGTAACGGCAGTTGCCTTACTTTATCTGGATATGACCTGGCCAGAACTGATTTTATTCCTGATTCTCTCTGTGGTTACAGTATTTAGTTCGGTACTGGGTGACCTGTTTGAATCCATGATCAAACGTCGTGCCGGTATTAAGGATTCAGGTCGAATTTTGCCAGGACATGGCGGAGTACTGGATCGTATTGATTCTTTGCTTGCTGCAGCTCCAATCTTTGCAGCAGGTATGGCTGTTTTAAAACTTATTGGTGTAGATTTATAAATGTCACAAGCAGTTTGTATACTGGGTGCTACAGGTTCCATTGGTCAAAGTACTTTAAAAATCTTGCAGCGACATCCTGAAGCATACTCGGTTTTTGCTGTGACCGCGCAAAGTCGTATCGAGGAGCTGGTTGAAATTTGCCGGCAATACCGTCCTAAAGTGGCGGTGGTGCCGGCTGAAAAAGTAGATGAACTCTCAAAACGACTCCAGCAACATCATTTGGCTAATATTGAAATTCTGCAAGATGAAGCCGGTTTAATTGCTGTGGCTGAACACGCTGATGTTGATATCGTTATGGCGGCAATTGTCGGTGCTGCAGGCTTGTTGCCGACATTGGCTGCAGTGAAAGCGGGTAAACGCGTACTGCTGGCCAATAAAGAAGCCTTGGTGATGTCAGGTGACATCATGATGCAGGCAGCGCGCGATCATGGTGCCTTATTGCTTCCCGTTGACTCCGAACATAACGCGATTTTCCAATGTCTGCCACCGCATTATTTTGAGGCAGAGCGTCATGGCAAGCCCAAACTGGGTGTATCCCAGATTCTGCTGACCGCGTCGGGTGGGCCGTTTCTGAACCACAGCATACAGCAACTTGAAGAGGTCACACCTGCCCAAGCTTGCAAGCATCCTAACTGGTCCATGGGTCAAAAAATTTCAGTCGATTCTGCTACCTTGATGAATAAAGGCTTAGAATTGATCGAAGCCTGTCATTTGTTTGCAGTTCAAGAACAATTTGTTACAGTTGTTGTGCATCCACAGAGTATTATTCACTCCATGGTTCAATACGTTGATGGTTCGACTTTGGCACAAATGGGTAATCCGGATATGGGCACGCCTATTGCACATGCTTTGGCATGGCCTGAGCGTATTAGTACGCATGTGGCGCCACTGGATCTGTTTATGCATTCACAACTTAATTTTCAAGAACCGGATATGCTCCGTTTCCCTGCATTAAAATTGGCCCGTCAGGCCATGCAGAGTGGCGGAATTGCACCGACAATTTTAAATGCGGCCAATGAAATTGCAGTTGCTGCATTTTTAAATCAACAGATCAGATTTACCCAAATTCCTCAGGTAGTTGAGCACGTCCTAAATCAGATGGACAATCAACCCGCACATGATCTGGAGGCTATCTTGCAAGCAGATCAAATGGCACGAGGTTTATCACAGCAATACGTTGTGAATAAAGGAAGTTAAGATATGAATGCCTTGTTTATGATTGCCGCTGCAATTCTCTTACTCGGTCCCTTAATTGCGATTCACGAGTTCGGTCACTATATTGTGGCGCGTAAACTGGGCGTTAAAGTATTGGTCTATTCGATTGGATTTGGGCCAACATTATTAAAATGGACCTCGAAAAAATCCGGAATTCAGTATCAATTGTCTGCCTTGCCTTTGGGTGGCTATGTCAAGATGCTGGATGAACGTGAAGGTAATGTTGCTGAAGAAGACTTACCCAAAGCTTTCAATCGTCAGCATCCGTGGAAACGGATTGCCATCGTGGCAGCGGGACCATTAATCAACCTGATTTTTGCAGTCCTTCTGTTCTGGGTGTTATTTTTACCAGCTCAAGAACAGCTGAATACCCGTGTGGGTAAAGTTTTACCAAATACGCCTGCTGCCACCGTACAAATGCAGCCGGGTGACAAAATTATAGCTGTGGATGGTACTCAGGTGGAAACTTGGGAAAAACTCAGTTATGCCTTGGTGGATCGTGTTGGTGAAACTGGCGTGGTTTCTATTCAGGCAGATCGTGCTGGTGAAAACAAACTGTTCCAGTTGCCGATTCAAAACTATTTAAAAGATCAAAGTCAATCGCCACTTGAAAGTTTGGGTTTCTTGCCTTATCGGCCAGAAATTCCGGCTGTAATTAGCAAACTGAGTGAAGATGGTGCAGCCATCCGTCAAGGTTTGAAAGAAGGTGACAAGATTCTGGCCATTGACGGCGTTCAGATGAAAGACTGGTTTGATGTGGTGCAGGTGGTACAGGCATCTCCAGAAAAATTACTCAAAATGGATGTTCTACGCGAAAATAAGGTGGTTCATCTAGAAGTCATGCCGCAAGGTAAACGTGACAATATGGGCAATGTGACCGGTATGCTGGGCGTGCAAAGCGATCCGGGTAAACTGAACATTCCTGCAGAATATAAACAGACCATTCATTACACGCCAGGTGAAGCGTTGGTAATGGCATTTGATAAAACAGCACATTTATCTTCGATGATTCTGAATTCGATTGTCAAAATGGTACGCGGTCTGATTGGCCTGGATAATTTATCAGGTCCAATTACCATTGCCAAAGTGGCAGGACAAAGCGCAGAAATGGGTTGGGAAACTTTTATTTCCTTTATGGCGCTAATGAGTGTAAGTTTAGGAATATTAAATCTACTGCCTATTCCAATGCTTGATGGCGGACATCTGGTTTACTATTTTGTTGAATTAATTCGTGGTAAACCTGTTTCCGAACAAATACAATTGGTTGGACTAAAAATTGGTATGGTACTGCTCGGCAGTATGATGCTTCTGGCATTATTTAATGATTTTATGCGTTTATAACAACGTAAATGGAATAAATTAACAGCGGAAAAGACTGGCATGCAGCACACACATTTATTTATGCCTCTGGCACTCGTTAGTGCAATGGCAGTAGCACAACAAGTATATGCAGCAGATGAATTCATTGTACAAGATATAAAATTTGATGGATTAGTACGTTTAACTCCTGACAATGTGTATGGCCTAGTGCCGATTAACAGTGGTGATCGGGTCAATGATCCAGTCATTGCCAATGCAATTCGTAGCATGTATGCATCAGGCCTGTTTGATGACATTAAAGCCGTTCAGCAGGGCAATACCTTGGTTTTCCAAGTTGTTGAACGCCCGGTCATTTCGAAAATTGAATTGAAAGGCAATAAGCTGATTCCTAAGGAAGCACTTGAAGAAGGCCTGAAAAAAATGGGTCTGGCTGAAGGCGAAGTGCTAAAAAAATCAGCCTTGCAAACCATTGAAACTGAACTTGAACAGCAATACATGCAGCAAGGTCGTTATGATGCCGATATTACGGTCACCACGACGCCTCGACCAAATAACCGTGTTGAATTGCTGATTGATTTTATTGAAGGTAAAGCGGCCAAAGTTTTCGATATCAATATTATCGGGAATACTGTATTTAAAGAGTCTGATATCAAGCAGGCTTTTGCCGTAAAAGAAAGTGGCTGGAGTTCGGTCATTTCCCGTAATGACCGTTATGCACGTGAAAAGATGGCGGCAAGCCTAGAAGCTTTGCGTGCCATGTATCTAAATCGCGGTTATATCAACTTTAATATTACCAATTCCAGCCTGAACTTGAGTGAAGATAAAAAGAATGTTTTCATCGAAGTGTCTGTGGATGAAGGCGAGCAATTTAAATTTGGTCAAACCAAATATTTAGGTGATGCACTTTATAAGACTGAAGAATTGCAGGCTTTACAAATTTTCAAAGAAGGCGAAATTTATTCGCAGGAAAAAGTTAACGCGGTTAAGCAGTTATTACAGCGTAAGTATGGTAACGCAGGTTATTACTATGCAGAAGTCAACATTGTTCCTCAAATTAACAACGAAACCAAACTGGTTGATCTAAATTATTATATTAATCCGGGGCAGCAAGTCACGGTACGACGTATTAATTTTACTGGTAATACTAAAACTGCGGATGAAGTACTACGTCGTGAAATGCGCCAAATGGAAGGTGCACTTGCAAGCAATGAAAAGATTGACCTGTCTAAGGTTCGTCTGGAGCGTACCGGGTTCTTTAAAACTGTCGATATCAAACCTGCACGTATTCCGGGTGCGCCAGATCAGGTGGACTTGAATGTTGCCGTTGAAGAGCAGCATTCAGGAACCAGTACTCTTGCAGTTGGTTTCTCGCAAAGCGGTGGTGTAACTTTCCAGGCAGGTTTAAGTCAAACCAACTTCCTGGGTACAGGGAATAGTGTTTCAATCGATTTGTCGCGTTCTGAAACGCAAGATTACTATAACTTGAGCGTGATGGACCCGTACTTCACCATTGATGGTGTGCGTCGCGGCTATAACATGTATTACCGTAAAACCAAGCTTGATGATGACTATAACGTCAACAACTATGTGACGGATAGTTTTGGTGGTGGGATTAACTTTGGTTATCCAATTGATGAAAACCAAAGTGTTAGTTTGGGTCTGAATGTTGATCAGACGGATGTAACCACTGGTCCATATGTGTCGACTTATGTTGCTGATTATTTGGAACGTAATGGCGGAAAAGAAACAAAAAGTGGTGAGTATTGTCCTCAAGCATTAGTTCCAATTAAAGATTCTGCTGGGAATGTTACTGGTTACCAGCCTTGCCCTAATCCAGTTCCATATGGTCAAGAATTCCAGGGTGATTTTTTGACTTATAACCTTAATTTAGGTTGGTCTTATAATACCTTAAATAGACCGATGTTCCCGACAACGGGTATGTCACATCGTGTCAATGCTGAAATTGCCTTGCCAGGTAGTGATGTCGAGTATCAAAAAGTCACTTATGACGCTCAGGCATTTTTCCCATTAGGCAAAGATTTTGTCCTGCGCGGTTATGGTAAGTTGGGTTATGGTAATGACTTGCCATTCTACAAGAATTTCTATGCAGGTGGTTTTGGTTCGGTTCGTGGTTATGAAAATAGTACATTAGGTCCTAAATATCCAGGTGTATATTTCTCTGATACAGGTCAAACGGATCCTTCTCCTGAGGAAGTAGGTGGTAATGCACTAATTCAATTTGGTACCGAATTAGTGCTTCCAGTACCATTTAAAGGGGATTGGGCACGTCAGGTTCGTCCAGTCATCTTTGCTGAAGGTGCACAAGTGTTTGATACCCAATGTGATGTATCAAATGAAAATATTTTCGTTAATGGCACTTCAGTAAATGGAAAGCAGTACTGTAAAGATAACTTCGGTTTCGATGCAGATAATATGCGCTATAGCGTGGGTGCAGGTTTCACCTGGATCACCATGATTGGACCATTATCACTTAGCTATGCTTATCCGTTGAATAAAAAAGACGGTGATGATACTAAAAACATCCAGTTCGAAATTGGACGTACTTTCTAAAATCGTTTTGACCTAGAAACTAAATTTTGCTCATAAAGCCTGCAGGTTTTGTGAGCAAATTTTTTTGAATGAGTAATAATATGAAAAAAATGATTATGGCAATGAGCCTGGCTTTGGCAAGTGTTGCTCCTTTGACTCAAGCGGCTAGTATGGGGGTAATTGACTTGGAGCGTGTGGTTGAAGGTAGTACTTATCTGAAACAACAAAACACGATATTCCAGCAAAAAATTCAGCCACAAACCACCAAGATTGAGCAACTCAGCAAAGAGCTGGAAACTTTGCAGCAACGTGCTCAATCCAATACCAAGCTCAGTGAGACTGAAAAACAGAAAATGTCTGCGCAATATCAGGCTAAGTTGCAAGAATTGAATCAGTTACAACAATCTGTACAGACAAATGTCCAAAGCTCGATTCAGCAGATCCGAATTGTATTTGATGCACGTGTGAAGCAAATTGCTGAACAATTGCGTAGAGAAAACAACCTGGATGTAGTTTTAAATAAAAATTCAGCACTTGCTTATGATGCTAAATATGATTTAACTGATAAAATGATTCAAAAGGTTAATGCAATTAAATAATCAATGAATCATCAAAAGCTTCAGTTAGCTGATCTCGCTCGCCTGGTTCAGGGCGAGTGCATAGGTCAGACAGATTTACGTTTGAGTGCTTTGGCCAGTCTTGAACAGGCAACCTCACAAGATCTTGCATTTGTGAATGCCGATAAATATGTAGAGCAGGCCAATCAAAGTCAGGCAGGTGCTTTAATTGTCACGGCTGAACTAAAACAACAGATAACTTCACATCAAAACTTTATTGTTGTGGCAAATCCCTATCTGGCTTTTGCGATTCTGACGCATGTCTTTGAGAGAAAACATCGCCAGCGCGGCATTGAAAGTACTGCTCAAATTCACCCGTCGGCAATGATCGCGGACGATGCTTATATTGGTCATTATGTGGTGATTGGTGAGCATTGTGTCGTGGGTGCGAATACGATTGTTCAGGCGCATGTGCAGATCGATGATGATGTCGAAATCGGTCAGGACTGTTTTATTGACTCACATGTGACCCTCACCGGCGCAGCAAAAATTGGTAATCGGGTGCGTATTCATGCCAATAGCGTGATTGGCAGCGAAGGGTTTGGTTTTGCACCTTATCAAGGTAAATGGCACCGTATTGCGCAATTAGGTTCTGTACGCATTGAGGATGATGTGCGTATTGGGTCAAATTGTAGCGTAGACCGTGGTGCGCTGGATGATACGATTTTGCAACAGGGTGTTATCATTGATAATCTTGTGCAAATCGCGCATAACGTTAAAATTGGTGCACATACCGCCATTGCTGCAAAAACTGCCGTTGCAGGAAGTGTTTCAATTGGCAAAAACTGTATCATTGGTGGTGCCTCTGCGATTTCTGGACACTTGAATATTGCCGATAATGTGACGTTGACGGGAATGTCAATGGTGACAAATAATATTTCTGAAGCTGGAAAATATTCATCCGGGATTGGTCTGTTTGAAAACCAGAAATGGAAACGTACCGTGGTTCGCCTCAGACAATTAGCAGATGTGCCATTGACCCAGGTGATCAAACGACTAGATCATATGCAATCTCAGATTGAGTCCATTGAATCAACATTTAAGTTGCGTAAATAATTATGATGACAGAGTCGAATTTGCCTACATTCACGAAGCCTGAATTGCCAATGAATATTCAAAAGATTCGTGAATATTTGCCCCATCGCTATCCATTTTTATTGGTTGATCGCGTCGTCGAAATTACCGATAATGGCATTGTTGGTTATAAAAACGTCTCAATTAATGAAGAGTTTTTACAAGGCCATTTTCCGAATTATCCAATTATGCCAGGTGTACTGATTGTTGAGGCACTGGCACAAATCTCTGGAATTCTGGGTTTTGTGATGAATAACGAAGTACCAAGTGAAGGTTCTTTGTTCCTGTTTGCCGGTGCGGAAAAAGTTAGATTTAAAAAACAGGTGGTTGCAGGTGACCAATTGGTTTTAAAATCTGAATTAGTGATGCAAAAGCGGGGCATTTACAAATATAATTGTATTGCCACTGTAGATGGCGTCGTCGCAACAACCGCGGAAATTATGGTTTCGCATCAAAAAGTCGAGCAGGCATGAGCAATAATCCCCTTATTCATCCAACTGCCATTATTGACCCATCAGCAGTCATTGCTGCTGATGTAGAAATTGGCCCATATTGTATTATCGGGCCAAATGTCACTATTGGTGCGGGTAGCAAACTTCATTCACACGTGGTGGTGGGTGGCTATACGCGTATAGGTGAATATAATGAAATTTTCCAGTTCGCCAGTGTAGGTGAGGTGTGTCAGGATCTTAAGTATGCCGGTGAAGAAACCTGGCTTGAGATTGGCGATCACAACAAGATTCGTGAGCATTGCAGTCTGCATCGTGGCACGGTTCAGGACCAGAGCCTGACCAAGATCGGTAGTCATAACCTGCTCATGGTGAATACGCATATTGCACATGACTGTATGGTCGGAGATTATAATATCTTTGCTAATAACGTCGGTGTGGCTGGACATGTCCATGTCGGGGACTACGTCGTCATTGGCGGAAACTCGGGCATTCATCAGTTCTGTAAGATTGATTCTTATAGCATGATTGGTGGGGCATCACTGATTCTGAAAGATGTACCGGCCTATGTAATGGTTTCAGGTAATCCTGCGCATGCATTTGCTATGAACATTGAAGGTATGCGTCGTAAAGGCTGGTCAAAGACCGTAATCAGCGGTTTACGTGATGCCTTTAAACTGATTTATAAATCAGGTTTAACGACTCAGGAAGCAATCGAGCAGATCCGTACAGGAATTTTGCCGGAAGTGGCTGAAGTACAACGTCTAATTGACTCTCTTGAACAGTCGAAGCGCGGCATTGTGCGCTAAATGTTTGAGGTAATAAAAAAGACACCTGAAGGTGTCTTTTTTATTTTGGGAATTTCTATTTTACTTAAGAAATTTAATTTCCTCAGCTTTCGGATAATTCTTCAGTAGCTTTGTTTTATATTGTGAAGCAAGCGTAGCATTCTTTTCGACATCTTTGCTGATGTTATAAAGCTGATACAGGGCAGTGGATGCTTTCGCGGAATTTGGGTAACGGTCAACGACAATCAGATAATTACGTTTCGCTTCAGCAAATTTTGGTGGGTCAATCGCCAGATTGAATTCCGCTAACCAGAAATAAGCATTGCTGATATAAACGCTATTCGGATTGTTTTTAATAAAGTTTTGCATCGGGGCAATGGCTTTGGCTGCACCGCCATTTTTATAAGCATCTAAAGCCACGGTATAAGCTGCTTTTTCAAGATCAGCAGGTTGCTGTCCGCTGCTTGCTGTATTGACCTTATTTGTGTTTAGGCTGGGTGCAGTATCCTGTGGGTTTTCCTCCGTTGGATTGTCCTCAGCAGGTTCAATTTTTTGTTGCAATAGTTCAAGGCGCTGATCAAGATCGGCATAACGATTGGTCAGTTCATTCTTGAGCCGTTCAATCTCATTTTCCTGTTCTTCCATTTTACCGCGCAAAATCCGCAGGTCATTTTCGAGTTGCTGGTTCTTTTGCATGATTTGCCAGCTGGTATTGGTTTGAACTGCTGGAGTTGCACCAGCCGCAATTGCTGCTGGGGTATTTACTGTGGTTTGATTCGTAGCTTGACTCAAGCCACGCGATTCAATCGGAATATTGGCAAATAGAGGCGTGGTAAAGAGTGCTGTCACTGCACACAATACGGTCTTTTTAAACATCATAAAATTTCCATAATTCTTTGTGAGATGCGGATCCGCTGCTCATCTTTTCAAAGTAGATCATTCATATACATTGCACACATTAAAAACGGCATTTTTAGAAAATGCAACAAGGTTTTACAAAGATCATGTGAATCTGAGTGTTGATGGATTGATTGTGAAGATCCCTTAAAAATCAGCAGAAATATCAATATTGTTTTTAAAATAATCAAACGGATAGCTTGAAGGATGATTTTAGGAAACAAGGCTTGCAACTTGATTAAAAATCTCTATACTCTGTTTTTGTAATGGTAGCCCTGCTGGTTACTTCGCAATTGTACTCTATGAACCCCGCCAGGACCGGAAGGTAGCAACGGTAATAGAACTATGATGTGCCGGAGCTTTGCTGGTAGGGTTGCCACCATATTCTTATTATTATAATAACAATGCAAATTCGCAGTTTTCTATTCTCAAATATTATTCCTTTTTCAATGTCGTCAAATAGCGCTATCTTATTATTTTAATGATTAAATCATCATTATCTTTTGCCGTGCTTTATTTTATTTTGCAGCTAATATTGAATTAAATATCCAATATGTTTATACGTGTATTAAGGCTTTCAAAGAATATAAGACTTAGTCTTCTGCTTTACGGTTAATCGCCTTGATAATCGCATCCATTTCAAAACCACGATACATTAAAAAACGGATCTGTTTGGCTTTGAGCTTGGGGTCTTTAGTAACTTCAGTCCCATATTTTTTGACTTTTAGTTCATAGGCTTGCTGCACCCAATCAGTTTCCTTGAGTTCTTCTGAAATCAGGGCAGCATCAATCTTTTTGCTCTTGAGTTTCATTTTAATTTGATTGGGACCTTTACCTTTACGCTTTTGACTCGACAACATGGTTTCCGCCACGCGCTGATCACTTTGATAGTTCTCACGGGACAGTTCTTCAACCAGGTTAATAACTTCATCACGATGCTCTGCATAGAGGGCTAGTTTCTCTATCAGTTCGGCTTTGGAATATTCCTTGCGCGTCAGTACGGCAAAGGCATAAGAACGTAAGCGTGAGCCTGTCAGTCCCGGTTTTTTCTCATCCTGAGTTGGGGTAGAGGAAAATAAACGTTCTTCGGGATCAAATTCAGGAGCGTCTTGGATCGCAGTTTTTGCAGGTTGAGCTTGATCTTCAGCATCACTAAATTGCTGTTTTAAAGTTTCATAATCGAGCAGTTTGCTGAATTTCACGTCTGACATGATTCTCTCGGATGTTACGTTCCCTATATAATAACAAAACGCCCCGGAGGGCGCTGTGTCTTGACGTTTAAAGATGACGCATCTAATAAGATCATGCATCTAAAAAGTCAGGTTCTTCCTTGCTATCGTCTTCTTCAACAACCACTGCTTTAGTCAGAAGCTGGTCGCGAATCAGTTTTTCAATCGTCTGAGCCATTTCTTTATGCTCTTCCAGATAACGGATGGTGTTGTTCTTACCTTGGCCAATTTTGTCGCCTTGATAAGAATACCACGCACCAGCTTTCTGCACGATTTCTTGCTGTACAGCAAGGTCGATCAATTCACCTAGATGGTTAACACCTTTGCCATAAAGAATCTGGAATAAAGCTTCTTTAAACGGAGGTGCCATTTTGTTTTTCACGACTTTGACTTTGGTTTCAGAACCAACAATCTCGTCACCTTCCTTCACTTGTCCAATACGACGAATATCCAGACGTACAGATGCATAGAATTTCAGTGCATTACCACCAGTCGTGGTTTCCGGGCTACCAAACATGACACCAATCTTCATACGAATCTGGTTAATGAAGATCACCATACAGTTTGAGCGTTTGGCATTACCAGTAATTTTACGCAGTGCCTGGCTCATCAAACGGGCTTGCAGACCCATATGCGAGTCACCCATTTCGCCTTCAATTTCAGCACGTGGTGTCAATGCAGCAACAGAATCGACAACGATCATGTCGATCGCGCCAGAACGTACCAGCATGTCTGCAATTTCAAGTGCCTGTTCACCGTGATCCGGTTGCGATACCAGCAAATTGTCGATATCTACGCCCAGTTTGCGTGCATATTGAGGATCAAGTGCGTGTTCCGCATCGATGAATGCACACGTACCGCCTGCTTTCTGACACTCTGCAATTGCTTGCAGGGTCATTGTGGTTTTACCTGAAGATTCAGGACCATAGATCTCGACGATACGACCTTTAGGTAAACCACCAATACCGAGCGCGATATCCAGCGTTAAAGAACCTGTAGACACAGCTTCAACTGCCTGAACGGTATTGTCACCAAGACGCATAACTGTATTTTTACCAAACTGTTTTTCAATCTGGCTTAAGGCAGCGTTGAGCGCCTTGTTTTTATTCTCATCCATCTTACAACCTCAATACGATGTCACTAAGTTAGTACTCAAGTGGATGTCTTAAATTAGAGCTTTGTTCCACAGGTGTATAGTGACAGAATTTTCCCTAGTGTTCTATAAAAGTCAGCGCATGTACGACATATTCTGACGCTTAAATTTATTCGTCATTATAGGACCATGACTGATCGAAATTCTGACTATTTTCATTTTTAAATCTACTGATGTCACGACGATCTTTCTTGCTTGGACGATGGTCGGGACGAGCTAGATTATGCAACTTTCTTTGTGACGTAATCAATTCCCGGCGCGCAATACTGACTTCGGTCTCTTCATACAGTTTTTGTGCCACGGGTGCAGGTCCACGAACATCAGAAAGTTCCTTAACCAGCACGGTTTTTTTGTCGATGCCTTGCTGAATCGTCAGTTCCATACCGACACGGACTTCGCGTGATACCTTGACACGTTCACCATTGTGATGGACTTTGCCACCTTCAATTGCATGTTTGGCAATCGATCGGGTTTTAAAAAACCGTGCTGCCCACAGCCATTTGTCTATACGCATGCCTACCGCATCTTCGGGTAAAGACGATTTACGCATATTTTTTTTCTACCTCAGCCTGATTTAAATGAGTGATTAAATCTGTTAATTGGTGCAGCATCGGGTAATTACAAGTCTGGCGTGCTACTTTGGCTGAAGAGGGCTGCTGGATGCTCAACAGATTCTGAATGCCATAGGCTTGAGCGCCATTCAGGACTTTTTCGGTATCATCAATAAAATAAGCATGCGTAGGATCAAATGGATGCAATGCATTTAGGCCTTGCCAGAATTCGATAAATTCTTTGGCATGTCCGATCGTTTCTGAACTGACAATCACATCGAAATAATCTCTTAAATTCAAATGATCCAGTTTAAATGCTAGACCCGCACAGTCAGCATTGGTGGCCAGCCAGATGGGATAGCCATTATTTTTAAGATAATCGAGCAATTCGAGACAATGCGGGCGTAAGGCCACTTTATCTTTATGTTCAATTTGCATCGCCAGAACATCGACTTCGACTTTAGCCGTCCAGAAGCGTGAAGAGTACCAGTTTAAGGTATGATTATGTTCCTGATAGAATGCATAGAGTGTCGCCTGGCTGTGTTCCAGGCTATAGCCATGTGTGGCAGCATAACGCACAGGCAATAACTCGTTCCAGATGAAATCATCGTAGGCAAGATCAAGTAAAGTGCCATCCATATCGAAAATTATGGTAGGTTTTTCAGAGCATTTTGACATATTTAGGTTTTCTATGTTTAAAGCAACAGCAGCACCACAAGATCCAATGATTTTGCAGTTTGTGCCCATTTTGACACAAGCCTGTGAAATTTTGCGAGAAGAATATCAGCGTTATTGTTCTGGTGCGGCTTTTGATGTCATCAAAAAAAATGATAATTCTCCGGTGACTCAGGCAGATTTTCGGGTCAATACTTATCTGACCCAGGCTTTGGCAGAGATTTCCAGCTTGCCTTTACTGTCTGAAGAAGGACAGGAACATGAACGCCGCTCATGGTCAGAATTCTGGTTACTGGATCCGCTAGATGGTACCAAGGAATTTCTGCACCAGCGCCCCGAATTTACCATTAATTTGAGTCTGGTCAGAGGCAGTTTGACCACTTTTGCCATATTAGCGGTTCCGGAGCAGCAACTGATTTATTTCTGTCCTGAGCAGGGCTTGCCTTATAAATATGATATCCAAAAGATGACATGGTTTGCTTATGAAATGCTTGAAACTACTAAAATGATTGCTGTGGGATTGAGCCAAAGTAGCCAGCAGAAACCGAAATATACCGAGTATTTGCAAAGTCTGGCTAAGCTCACTGACTACACCGAATTTAAAGCGGGCAGCGCTTATAAATTTTGCATGATGCTGGAAGATCAGGTAGACATCTATCCACGTTTTCATCCGACCTCGGAATGGGATACCAGCGCTGGTCAATGTATGCTCGAACGGATTGGTGGTGGTCTGGTTGATTTAGAAGGTCGTCCATTTATTTATAATCATCGGGATACCTTGCTGAACGGTGGATTCATTGCTTATAAAAATAATGATATGAAAATTATTGCATTGCAGGCAGTGTCTGACATGCAGGCCGAGCATTGAGCAAAATTCTGAGCGTGTTATAGTGGTGCTTAACCTATTACCAATCCAGAGTTGGCTGTAACGTGTCCCTGAAACTGCTTCCACCGAGTATGTTGAGTGCAATTGATTTATTGCCTGATGTACAAACGCCTGTCACCTTATTCACACGGCATTCGATTCGTGAGGAGGTTCCGGGTCAAGGTTTGGCAGGCTATGATCTGCAACTGACCAATCAGGGGCGGGATCTGGCGCAAGAGTGGGGGGCTTATCTGGCTGATCAAACCGATCGCGTGATTCATCACTGTATTTCGAGTCCGATTCAGCGTTGTATTGATACCGCTGCATTGATGATTGAAGGGGCAGATGCGGTTACCCCTGAGCAGAATACCCATCGTATTGAAATTATTGAACAGGGACTTCTGGTGGAGCCTGGTAGCTTTGTACTGGATATTCAAAAAGCTGGACCTTATTTCGCCAAGCAGGGTGCGCTCGGTTTCATTAACAGTTTTGTCAATAATGCCTTGCCGGGGATGAAACAGCCGATTCATGGCGTGGTGGATGTACTGGAACTGATTTACAACACCCATCCGCAAAATAAATATGGGCTGAGTTTGGCTGTCAGCCACGATACTATTCTCGCAGCCATGATTGCAGTGATGTCTGGGCGTCAGGACGTCAGTCGGGAAGACTGGCCGAAAATGATGGAAGGTCTGTTTGTCTGGTTTGAGGGTGATGTATTCTTGGAATCTAAGCTGAAATGGATCTGGCGCGGTCAGGTACATGAACTGGATATTGCTGATTTTAAACGTTCCCAACTTTCTTAAATGAAAATATTCTTTCAAAACTCAATTGTTCGCAGCAGTTGAGTTTTTTATTGGGGAGTTAGGAATTATGAAGATGGTGTGGCCTTTCATATTGACCATTCAATAAAAGTCAGTCTAAAACGATAAAAATAAATTTTAAACTGCACCTTTTTACATTTATAGGGTGAAAATTCAATAATGTAAGTATAAAAATTATCTATGCTTAATAAATATAGAAATATTCATTTTGAGGAAAATTATGAAAGTTATCACAATTTTTAGCCTGATCGCGATTCTGGGTTTAACCGCATGCCAAAAACGGGATACTGATAATACGAAACAGGATAAGACTACTTCGCCATCCTCTATGGATAAAGATCAATAATCTAAAAAGGGAGGTGCGACTTATTTTTTATCTCATCGTATTGGCAGGATGAGGGGCATCTAAACGGATTGTTTTTCTGATTTCTTGAAATTTCAGGCACAAAAAAAGCCCTAAAAAAGGGCTTTTTTCATTTGCGATTAGTTAGAAGCTAATGCTTTAACTTGCGCGTTCAAGCGGCTCTTATGACGAGCTGCTTTGTTTTTATGGATGATGCCTTTGTCAGCCATACGGTCGATTACTGGAACAAGCGATTTGTACGCTTCAGTAGCAACTGCATAGTCATTAGTGCTGATAGCAGCTAATGTGCGTTTAAGATAGGTACGAACCATAGAACGCAAGCTTGCGTTGTGTTTGCGTGCTTTAACGTTTTGACGAGCACGTTTTTTAGCTTGAGCAGAGTTTGCCACTCGTGCACTCCTTGAAATAGATTGGTCTGGGCGGGCTGAAACTCAACTGAAAACCAACATCAGAGGAATTATCACCAGCCCGTAAACAAGTGCCATATTTTGATTAAACTAAGCACCGAAGTCAAGTCTTGACATGCTTTGACAACATTTTAGATGCAGAAAAATTCTAAAGAAAACGTTAGATTAGTATTCCACCTAGGAGATCGTATAAAAAATGACTAAATCACTGACTCATCCCATCGTGATAGGTGCCACCGGCTTGGTGGGAAAACAACTGATAAAACGTTTGCAAGATGAGCCGACTTGCCAGCAGATTACTGCAGTGGTCAGAAAACATCAAAATGATCTGGATGCTTTGGATAAAGTTCAACAACTGGTACTGGAAGATTTCCTGATGTTGAATGATCAGGATATCAGCAAGCATAGCCATGGTTTTAGCTGCCTGGGCAGCACCATGAAAAAGGCCGGATCCAAACAGGCATTTTATAGTATTGACTATACCATAAATGCTCACTTTGCAGAGCTGTTACAACAAACTTCAGCGCATTACCTGTTGCTAAGTGCAATGGGTGCCGATCCACAATCTCATTTTTACTATAATCGGGTCAAAGGTGAGCTGGAAGAATATGTACAAACATTGACTCTGGACAGAATCAGCCTGATTCGACCTTCATTGCTCATTGGTGAACGTCCAGAGCAGCGTTTTTTGGAAGATATCGCGCAGCAGGTTTACCACAAAGTATCGCGTTTTATTCCGGATAGTTTTGCGTATAAGCCAGTGACAGCCGAGCAGGTGGCTCATACTATGGTCGAGGCCGCGCTAACTCAGACGGTAAAATTTGAAATTTATGATAATTTACGCATACAAAAAATGAAATGAGGGGAAAACACCGTGTCTACAGCAGCATTTGTTACCTGTGACTTGTTAGATGATCATCCAGAATTAGAGCTTCAGGTGGTGACACCTTGCCTGGACGGTAAATTTTTTAAGAGTTATGGGGCGCGCAAAACCTTTGGCGGTCAGATTGTGACAGTAAAATGTTTTGAAGATAACTCGCGGGTGAAAGAGTTGTTGGCCACAGATGGAACAGGCAAGGTCCTGGTCGTAGATGGCGGTGCATCCATGCGCTGTGCCTTGATGGGTGACCTGATTGCAGAATCAGCGGTAAAAAATCACTGGAATGGCGTGATTATTTACGGTTGCGTTCGTGATGTCGATGCAATTGCTGAACTTGATCTTGGTGTGCATGCATTGGGGGCTATTCCACAGAAGAGCAATCGCAAGGGTGTAGGTGAAGTTGATATTTCTCTCTGTTTTAGTGGTGTCACGTTTAATGCAGGCGAGTATGTCTATGCAGACAATAATGGTATTGTGGTGTCTAAAACAGCATTAGTGGCTTAATCGGCCGGAATCTGCATTTCTGCATGAAAGAATAACAACAAAACTTATCTGTACCCTGAAAGACAGGATGCCTAGATTCTGTCTTTCATTCATATAAAACAAAAATAGGAAAATACTATGTTGAGTCATCAAATTAAAGTTGTACAAGCTTTGGCCTCTTCAATCGCTGAAGGTGGACGTGGGATGGTGGGTACACCGTTTCCAAATCAGCCTGAAAAAGCCTTGAAGCTCTATGAATACGAGGGTTCACCATTTTGTCGTCGGGTGCGTGAAGTCATGACCTTGCTAAATCTGGATTATGAAGTTTATCCATGTCCACGAGGGGGTACTCATTTCCGTCCTGAGGTGCAGCAATTGGGTGGAAAACTGCAATTTCCTTTTTTAGTTGATGAAAATACCGGTGATCGACTCTATGAGTCTCAGGATATTATCGATCATCTGTTCAAGCATTATGGCAAAACCGGCAAAACTCCCAAGAAATATGCTCACTATCCTAAAATTCCAGTGGCTGCAATTGCGGGAACCGTCCTCAATGGTTTACGCGGCGGAATGGTGAATCCCAAGATTAAGGATCGGCCAACACCTGAACTGTTATTAGAATTATGGGGCTTTGAGGCCAGTCCTTATACCCGAATTGTACGCGCCGTTTTGAGTGAACTGGAAGTGCCGTTTGTTTTTCATAATGTCGCTAAAGAGCGCTGGCAAGATTATGGACCGGCCAAATTGCGTTTAAAACCGGGAAAATATGAACCACTACCAGGCGGTAAGCGTGAACATTTGTTTGAAATGATGGGAAATAATATTCAGCTTCCCTATCTGGTCGATCCAAATACAGATACCAAAATGTTTGAATCGGCTGAGATTGTGAAATATTTAAAACAGCAATACGGTACTGCTTAAAGTAGACAGCTCGTATAACTTCAAAAGATTTTCTATCTTGAACTGTCATCTGCTAAACAGATGGCATTTTTTATGTCTATGATATGGAAAACGGGCGTAAGCGTTTCTCGCTGCTTAAAACTTCAGATAATAAAAAATAAATAAATCATGATTTTTAGTGTGATTTTGTTTATATTTTAATCTTAAAGGGGATATATAAAAATAAATATAAGGGGCGTGCTTATGACAGCATCGGAGGCAGTCTTGCCAGTACCAGTATTAATCGTTGAAGATGAATATGTCATCCAGCGCCGTTTAAAAATCATATTAAGCAATCTAGGTTATCAGGATGACGTTCTGTTATTTGCCAATACGGTGAAAGAAGCATATGCCGTTTTGCAGCAACAGCCGATTGCGCTGGCCTTAGTAGATTTGGGTTTACCGGATGGAAGTGGCATTTCAATTATTGAAAAAATCCGCGAACAGGACGCACAAGCGCTGATTCTAGTGGTGTCTGCCTGGAGTACACAGGATAGTCTGTTTAGCGCAATTCAGGCTGGTGCGACCGGTTATGTGCTTAAAGAGCGCGATGATGTGGAAGTCGCCTTGGCTATTCGCAGTATTTTGCGTGGCGGTGCACCGATTGATCCCTTTGTTGCCCGTGAAATTTTAAAACAGATTTCTATTCCCACCATTTCAGGAACAGTAGAACAGAACAGGCCAGCTGCGGATCAGGAAACGCTCACACAGCGGGAGCAGGAAATCCTGTCCTTGGTTGCGCAAGGTCTGAGTAATCGTGAAATTGCCGAGCAGCTCTGTGTATCACGCTATACCGTCGAAAGTCATATTAAGCATATTTACCGCAAACTCTCGGTCAGTAAACGTACTAAGGCGGTCAGTACCGCACGGCATCTGGGAATTCTGTAATGTCATCTGCTTGTTCCAGAAGCAGCAAACGGCAGCGACTGAAATGGATCGGTGTTTTTGTCCTGTGCAGCTGGCTTTGCTTGTTCTGTAGGATGAGTCAGGCGCAAAGCCATTTTCAGATTAATGATCTTTGCCAGGTGAAGATCGACTATATTCAGAAAGTTCAGGCTCAGGGTCCTACCGAGATGCCGACATCGGGCTGGCAAAGCGTACGTTTGCCGGATAACTGGCAGAACAACTGGAAGAATTATCATGGGGGTGCCTGGTACAAGATTGTCTGGCGCTGGTCATGTCAAGACAATATTCGTCTTGCAGAACCGGTTGCCTTTTCTATTGATTATATTAATTCGGCAGGTGCCGTATTCCTGAATAGTGACTTGCTTTGGTCTGACCGGAACTTGCAAGAACCCTTGTCGAAAAGCTGGAATATGCCGCGTTACTGGGTTTTCCCGATTAGCGGTTTGCGTAAAGACAGTAATGAAATCCTGATTTATGTAAATGGCTACAGTTTCCAAAGCGCGGGCCTGGGCAATATTCAGTTTAATAATGTACTGGTCAATAGCCAGCAGTACCTACGCAAAATCTGGGATCGCCGTACTGTATTTCAGATCAATATGATTTTCTCTGCCACGATTGGGCTGATTTGTTTCATTATCTGGTTATTCCGGCGTTCAGAAACCACTTTTGGCTGGCTGGCACTCAGTTCACTGTTGTGGATTCTGTTTATTTCCAATGTTTTGACTACAGAAAATTTTCCATTTCGCTCCACGATTTCGGCAGCTAAAGCCAATATGCTTTTTTTCATTGCCTATATCCATTGTTTTTGTCTGTATCTGATCCGCTTTGTAAAACAAAAATTTAAGCAGTTGGAGCGAGGATTTATTCTGGTCAGCGTTCTGTCCAGCTTACTGGTTATGATCAGTTCCTTGGATTATCTGGAGCAGGTACTGGGCGGAGTGTTTATCATCTATGTATTGCTCTTTATTAGTTGTACTGTGTATGTCAGCTATCAGGCCATCAAAACCCGAAATGGAGAATATCTCTTCCTGACGCTGTGTCTCTGGGGGATTTTGCTGTGTGTAGTCATCGACCTGATCATGTTGAACCAAACCCAGGTCAATGAATTTTCACCTTTATCCCCCTATACCTCACCGATTATTACCCTGTTTGTCGTGCTGATTATGGGCACACGCTTGAATCGTAATGTCAGGAAAATCGAAAAATTTAATACCCAGTTAGAACGTAAAGTTCAGCAGGTCAGTGCCGACCTGAATAAAAGCCTGAGCGATAAACATCAACTGGAGCTGACGAATGTTCGTCTGCAAGAGCGGATTAATCTGTCACATGAACTGCATGACGGGTTGGGAGGGTCTATTGTGCGTTCCATGATTCTGGTGGATCAAAGTAGCGAAACAGTTTCTAAACAGCAGTTTCTATCCATGCTGAAATTGCTTAGAGATGATCTCAGGCAAATCATTGACAGTGGTTCATCTATTGAAAATAAAGTCCCACAAACGCCGGTACTCTGGATCGCACCGGTACGTTATCGTTTTACCCAGTTGATGGAAGAAATGGAGATTGAAGTTGAATGGTCATTTCCAAAAGTCTGGCAGCGTGAACCGACTGCATTACAGTGTTTAACCTTGATTCGGGTAGTCGAAGAAAGCCTGACCAATATCATTAAGCACAGTCAGGCCAGTCAGGTGAAAGTCAGTCTGGAATATTCCCAGCCGCATCAGCTTACCCTGAGTATTCAGGATAATGGCATCGGTTTCGATGCTGACATGGTGCAAAAAAATGGCCTGAGTATTGGAATGCGCAGCATGAAAATGCGGGTTGAGCGCATGGGAGGATTGTTCCAGATTGAATCTGAACAAGGAAATACGCTGATTCGGGTGGTACTGGAACTTTATCAGCCTTAAGTGGCTAGAATTTTAGACTCTGAAAATAAAAGAGGATCATGTGATCCTCTTAAAATTATTGCTTAAATAGAGCCTTGGAAAGCTTACTCGTCGTCAGCAGGTGGAACCAGCATTAACACGGCTTCATTTAATAATGCTGCAACATCTTCCAGAATTTCTTCATCAGCGAAGTCTTCACCGAATAACAACGCTTCACCATCTGCAAGCTGTTTGAGTTTTGCAGTGAATGCCTCAGAGATGGACACACCTTCACCATTAGCCCAGAACAAAACATTGCCGTCTGTTTCAGTATAGAGTAGGCGTGACGCAGGTTCGAGCATCAGGCTATAACCCTGATCAAGTGCTTCTTCCAGATCACCTGTACCGATTTCTTCTGCTTCAGGCAGGTTTTCAGGATATTTAGGTTCGGACATCAAGCTCATGATGGCATCTTCGAGAACATTGGAATTATGCAGTTGCTGCATGATGTGTTCTTTCAGATATTCCAGCTCATTGCTGCTCACTTCACCGATAGCACCGACTTGATCACGGATGATATCCAGCAATGGGTTACGCAGCGTTTCATTTTCAGAGAATTTATCCCCGACACGATCCATCATGTCACTGATATTTGGCATGCGGAAACCGAATGAATAAGTCAGGCAGTCATCTTCAGCCACGCCGTAATGAGCCAGACCAGGCGGCACATAGAGCAAGTCGCCAGGTGCCAGCACTTCATCAAAGTTCACTTCTATTTCAGGCAA
Organism: Acinetobacter sp. CIP 51.11; assembly: GCF_000369665.1. Classification (GTDB taxonomy): domain Bacteria; phylum Pseudomonadota; class Gammaproteobacteria; order Pseudomonadales; family Moraxellaceae; genus Acinetobacter; species Acinetobacter lwoffii_S. Next base: position 372,783 of record NZ_KB850129.1, on the reverse strand, counting down.
TAATTTAAGCGGTTGACCCGGAACAAATGCAGTTTCGGCATCACACATTTGCCCAAGCTGCCAGCGACGATGGCCGTAGCCTTGTACCAGAAACACATCATAAAAATCGAAATGTTTGCCGACTGAACCACCTTGAGGTGCATAAGACACCATGATGTCATCACGACGCCACTGCGGAATAAATGGGAATTTTTTCCACATTTCTGCTAAATCAAATGAATAGTGGTCTACTGCTTGTACTAAAAGCGTCCACAGCTTCGGCATTTTCTGGAAATCAGCTTTTAAAAGCGGTGAAGATTTCACGCTCCATTGATTGGGATCGCGATCTTTTTGCTTGATTAAACGCGCAGTGACATGCTCCTCAAGCGCAAGTTCCATCACATCATTGGGTTCAAGCAGATTGGCGATTTCAGGCATCGCATTACGCACCAGTAATGGTTTCTTTTGCCAGTATTCGCTAAGGAATTGTTCAGCGGTGATGCCGCCTAAAACGTCTAAAGGTTGAGACATAGAGTAAAGCCTGAATTTAAAGGGAGAGATTAAGGAACCAAAATTTTTAATTCACGAAGAATATGACAGAGCTTGATCATTGGCATGCCCATCAGTGTGGTCTGATCTTGTCCGATCATTTCTTCAAACAAGCTGATACCGAGGCTTTCACATTTGAAACTGCCTGCACAATGCAAAGGTTGTTCAATTTCGACATAACGCTCGATTTCGACCTGAGACAGTTTGCGGAACTTGACTTTATAGTGTTCAACCAGACTTTGTTCAAAACCGGTCGATAGCTGCTGCACACTGAGCGCAGTACTAAAATAGACAATCTTGTCCGAGTTGGCTTGTAGCTGGCGAATGGCCTTTTCAGTCGTTAACGGTTTACCAATAAAAATATCCGGCGCACCTTCACGCCATGCCACCTGATCTGAGCCGATCACAATCGCTTCTGGATTTTGTTCAGCAATATATCTGGCTTTCTCAAAAGCCAGTCGTTGTGCCAGATCATCTGCGTGATTTTCCCCGCGAGGAGATTCATCGATATCCGGTACCATGGAAATGTAATTAATATGCAGACGATCCATCAGCGCTTTGCGGGTTTGACTGGATGATGCCAAGATAATCTGTGCAGAATTCATTAGACAGCATATTCCTCAAGAATATTTAACGGTACATACGCCAGAACAGCTTTGTGGCAGGCTTGCAGCTTGATCGGTGGCGCCTGACCTGCTTCATAGGCTTCTACCCAGCGCGTTACGCAGATACACCAGAAATCGCCCGGTTGCAGGCCCGGGAAGTCTAGTTCGGGCAAAGGCGTAATCAGGTCATTACCGACTTTTTGAGAAAAATTCAGAAATTCTGAAGTCATTTGTGCGCATACCGTGTGCTGGCCCAGATCGGTGGTCGCAGTATGGCAAAAGCCATTGCGGAAATAACCGGTAATCGGATCGAAGCAACAGCTGGACAAAGGCTCACCTAACACGTTCAAACGGTTAAGATTTGGATCAGGATGTATCGACATAGGGACTGAATCTAAAAGAGGCTTTTTTCTATCATAACAAAACTTTGGCATTCATAATGTTTTCTGCAAAAGATGCTAACCTTTTTCTGCATAATCATTTAAAATCGCCTGGTTTTAATATCTATAAAGTGAGCTCTACATGAACTTTCAGCGTATGACTGACCTCGATTTAGCAGGTAAACGTGTTCTGATCCGTGAAGATTTAAACGTTCCTGTTAAAAATGGTGTGATCACCAGCGATGCGCGTCTTCGTGCAGCATTGCCAACGATTAAAGCAGCACTAGAAAAAGGCGCTGCAGTCATGGTGTATTCTCATCTGGGTCGTCCGGTTGAAGGTGAACCTAAAGCTGAACAGTCACTTGCTCCTGTAGCGGCTTACTTGACTGAAGCTTTGGCTCAAGAAGTAAAACTGTTTACTGACTATTTAGATGGCGTTGATGTTCAGCCAGGTCAGGTCGTTTTGCTTGAAAACTGCCGTTTTAACGTCGGTGAGAAAAAAAATAATCCTGAACTTGCAGCAAAATATGCAGCACTGTGTGATGTATTTGTAATGGATGCTTTTGGTACAGCACACCGTGCAGAAGCCTCTACTGAAGGTGTAGCGCGTTTAGCGAAAGTTGCAGCAGCAGGTCCTTTATTGGCAGCTGAACTGGATGCGCTTGGCCGTGCACTGAAAACTCCAGAAAAGCCAATGGTGGCGATTGTTGCAGGTTCTAAAGTCTCTACCAAGCTGGACGTTTTGACCTCACTTTCTGATATCTGTGATCAATTGATTGTGGGTGGTGGTATTGCCAATACGTTCCTTGCTGCGGCGGGTTATAACGTGGGAAAATCACTGTGTGAAAAAGATTTGATCGACACAGCAAAAGCCATTGCTGCAAAAGTATCAGTTCCACTTCCAACTGATGTTGTGGTTGCAGATGCCTCTGAAATCAACTTTGAAGATTTCTTGGGTTCATTGGCTGCAGCAAAAGCAACGGTGAAAAACGTTGCAGATGTTGCTGATAACGACATGATTCTAGACGTTGGTCCGGAAACTGCGAAAGCATTTGCAGAAATCCTGAAAACCTCTAAAACCATTCTTTGGAATGGCCCGGTCGGCGTATTTGAAGTAGATCAATTCGGTGAAGGTACTAAAACTTTATCTTTAGCGATTGCTGAATCGGAAGGTTTCTCGATTGCGGGTGGTGGTGACACGCTTGCTGCGATTGATAAATATGAAGTGGCTGATAAAATTGGTTATATCTCGACGGGTGGCGGTGCATTCCTTGAATTCGTTGAAGGCAAAACCCTGCCGGCGGTTGCAGTACTTCTAGAACGTGCTTAATTGCATGTCTTGAGCTAAAAAAACTGGCCAAGTGCCAGCTTTTTTATGTCATTTTTTTGACAGCGAAAACTTACCCTTCATGGCTTCGTCATTAAAATGCAATAAATCTGTCATAAGATGCAGTCATTAAATCATCAAATGACGAGAATACGTGATGAAAAAACAGTTAACTACGGCAGTATTATTAGCAGCATCTCTGGCACTGACTGCATGTGCAAAACAGGAAAGTGCACCAGAAGCTGAAGCAGAAAGCTCGGCAGCAGTGGCAGATCAGACGGTAACTCCAGAACAGCAAGCCGCCATTGATGCCATTGACCAGCCAATTTTAGATGAAAAAAATACCGATATCCCGGCTGAAATTGCCAATGCTCCAGCCGATGAAGCGACTGCGGACGAATCAGTTGCTGCGACTTCAGAGCCTGTAGCACCTTAATCTGGTTGATGTGACACAAAATCCCTGCAAATGCAGGGATTTTTTTTAAATAGTGTTATTTGTTGCTGAATTGAAACCTTTGAACATGTAGAATATGTGGCATTCACTGGGAGGATATTATGGCTCTTATTTCATTGCGCCAGCTCTTGGATCACGCCGGCGAACATGCTTACGGCGTACCAGCATTTAACGTAAACAACTTAGAACAAATGCGTGCAATTATGCTTGCAGCAGATGCAACCAATTCGCCTGTTATCGTACAAGCATCTGCGGGTGCGCGTAAATATGCAGGCGCTCCGTTCTTGCGTCACCTGATTTTGGCTGCAATTGAAGAATGGCCACATATTCCAGTGGTAATGCATCAAGACCACGGTACCAGCCCTGACATTTGCCAACGTTCAATCCAGTTAGGCTTTTCATCAGTGATGATGGACGGTTCACTGGGTGAAGATGGTAAAACACCAACTTCATATGAATATAACGTTAATGTGACTCGCCGTACAGTTCAAATGGCACATGCGTGTGGCGTATCTGTTGAAGGTGAAATCGGTTGTTTGGGTAGCCTTGAAACAGGTATGGCGGGTGAAGAAGATGGCGTAGGCGCAGAAGGCGTACTGGATCATTCTCAACTCCTGACTTCAGTTGAAGAAGCGCGTAGTTTCGTTGCTGATACCAATGTTGATGCGCTTGCAATTGCAGTAGGTACTTCACACGGTGCGTACAAGTTCACGCGTCCACCTACAGGTGATATTCTGGCGATTGACCGCATTAAAGAAATTCACGCAGCACTTCCAAACACGCATCTTGTCATGCACGGTTCAAGCTCTGTGCCACAAGAATGGTTGGCAGTGATTAACCAGTATGGCGGCGACATCAAGGAAACTTACGGTGTTCCGGTTGAGCAGCTGGTTGAAGCGATCAAACACGGTGTACGCAAAATCAACATTGATACTGACTTGCGTTTAGCATCTACCGGTGCAATGCGTCGTATGATGGCAGAAAAACCAAGCGAATTCGATCCTCGTAAATTCTTCAGCGCAACTGTAGACGCAATGAAGCAAATCTGTATCGATCGTTATGAAGCTTTTGGTACTGCAGGTAATGCAGACAAGATTCGCCCAATTTCTTTAGAAAAAATGGTGTCACACTATAAATAGTTCCCAGTGAATCATTTATAAAAAAAGCCCACTGCACATGTGGGCTTTTTTGTAGACCTATAAAGACCAAGAATAAGAGCAGCATATGGAACTGATTTTCGCAGCAGCGCTATGTAGCGTTGCGGTCTCAATATTATTAAAAGTCGCCAAAAATAAGGGACTGAGTCCGATACACATGATTAGCTGGAACTATATGACAGCCAGTCTCTTGTGTTTTTTCTGGTTTAAGCCTGATATTCAGCATATTTCAATGTCTCAGACGCCTTGGCTGCTTATTCTGGCTCTGGGTATTTTACTTCCGAGTGTCTTCCTGTTTCTGGCCAAGGCTTTGCAAACGGCTGGGATTTTAAAAACCGAAATTTCCCAGCGACTTTCTGTAGTCTTGTCACTGGCTGCGGCCTATTTCATTTTTCAGGAACAGTTTAATCAGCTGAAAATACTTGGGATCGCTTTAGGCATTGGTGCAGTGCTGTGCATCCTGTTCTCACATCGACAAAGTACAGGACAGGGCAGTCAGGGAATGTTGTATCTAGGCTTGGTCTGGGTCGGTTATGCGCTAATAGACGTATTGTTGAAATATACAACCAGTCTGGGCCTCCAATTCGCCGTGGCGCTGAATCTGATGTTTGTCTGCGCCCTGATCATTTCGATGGGCTATCTGTTAATCAAATATAACAGCTTGGGCTCGATGCAGAATATCGGTGCTGGTCTGTTATTGGGTGTCCTGAATTTTGCCAATATTGCTTTCTATGTCAAAGCGCATATGCTGCTCAAGGATTCACCTGCGATCGTCTTTGCCGGCATGAATATTCTGGTGGTGGTATTTGGTGTCATTGCAGGTCTGGTATTCTTTAAAGAGCGGCTCAAACCTGCAAGTACTGTAGGGTTGTTGTTAGGCTTGACTAGTGTGATTTGCCTAGCTTATGCAATGTCTGCTTGACATAAGAAGCTGGTCACCTGCTTCGGCCAGTCCAAGCAATAAACCGGCCTGTTGGCAGTCTGGATAACGATGCTGTTGATCTTTATAGTGTTGGAGATAAATTTTATCGCAATGATGGCATTCAAATTTCAGGGATTTGGATGTAAGGAGCGACATAGATGACCTCTATTGTTATTCTATTAGATGTAAATTAAATAAAGCAAAAAATAGGCCCGAATTGATATGGAAAGGGGCGCTTGACCCCTTTTATAGCATAAATTCCTTACAGTTTGGTGAAAATATCTTCAGCGGCAAGACGTGATTTAGGCAGTTTGGCATTGAAATCATTTTCACTGCGATAGCCTAAAGTCAGCAATACAGAAGGGATCAAACCCTGTTCTGCAAGTTGTAATTCTTCACTAATCATCTCTTCGTCAAAGCCGCCAATTGGTGTGGCATCAACCCCTTCAATTCCGGCAGCCAAGAGCATTTGACCGAGTGCAATGAAGGTCTGGTTTTCAGCCCAACGCTGAATATCACCTTTTTAATTACGATAATAATGAATATAACCTGCACGGGTATTTTTCTGACCTTCTTTGGCTGATTCATCTTTAAAACGGCCACTGAGATCATCGCGGTTCAATAAGTTTTCTAGATGCAACTCATTAATATCGGCTTTGGTGCAGAATAAAATGGTATGTGAAGAATCCAGAACTTTGGGTGCATTGTAGGCATAAGTACCAACCAAGGCTTTGGCAATGCGCTGTTTGGCGGCATCATGATCGGCAATAAAAAAATGCCAAGGCTGAATATTGATCGAAGAGGGTGCCAGACGCAAAATTTCTAACAAGCGTTCAAACTGTTCTGCTGGGATTTTCTTGCTAGGATCATAGGCTTTAGTGGTATAGCGGGTCTGTGTGATCTTGAGTAAATCCATCAATGGACTCCAATCTTTTTAAATAAACAGCGAGTAGAAGTTTTAAATATATACATTTTTCACATCCCCTGATTATTACAATAAAAAGCATCAGGCAAAGCCTGTTTTGAGATGATCTTGAGCTGGATTCAAGCAAAACTTAGAGTTAAATCAGATTAAAATCCAGTTTTTGTCTATTGGCACTTTTAAGCGAGAAGCGTTTAATAAGAGGCATCGCCAGCAACATGCAAATAGGTTGGCGGATGCAAGTGACCAATTACTTTAAACACAAACTGAAAACCCAGCAGCAAATCGGCTTATGGATTGGATTGGCAGATGCCTATGGAACCGAGATTGCGGCAAATGCAGGTTATGACTGGCTGCTGATTGATGGTGAGCATGCACCCAGTGATTTGAGAACGACTTTGTCGCAACTGCAAAGTATTGCTGCTTATCCCTCGCAAGCAGTGGTACGACCACCCATTGGTAGCGTACAACTGATCAAGCAACTCCTTGATATCGGTGCACAAACGCTGTTGATTCCGATGGTAGAAACCGTGGAACAGGCCGAACTCATGGTCAGGGCAGTCCGTTATCCGCCTGAAGGAATTCGTGGCGTTGGTGCTGCACTGGCACGTGCCACCCGCTGGAACAGCATTCCAAATTATTATCAGACGGCACATGAAGAAATCTGTTTATTAATCCAGATTGAATCGGTCACAGGACTTGAAAATCTGGATGCTATTCTTCAGATCGACGGGATTGATGGCGTGTTTATTGGCGCCGTTGATCTATCTGCCACTATGGGTTATCAAGGTGATCCGAATCATCCTGAAGTACAAAAAGCTGTAATTGATGCAATCCAGCGGATTCGTTCTGCAAGCAAAGCTGCAGGAATTCTGTCAACCCAGCATGAAGTGACGCAAAAATATATCGAACTTGGCACTGAGTTTGTAGCAGTGGGCGTAGATACCAGTGTTTTGATGAATTCCTTGCGTGATCTATTGGGGAAATATAAAAAGGATATCAATGTGATTAATCCGACTAGCGGTTATTAATCAACAAGAGATTCTGAATGAATAGCTTGCTTAGATTTTTAGTTTATTTTTAACCGGAAATTCTTTAGATGAGCTATTCATTCAGCCATAAGAAAATCATAATGAACCTTCAAGATGCAGAACAATTTTTACAAGAACAGCAGAACATCTTAGAGAACCAACGTCAGCAAAAAACTAGACGAGTGCAACAAGCCTTTTTTATGATTCACGTACTGTTTGTAGCCTTAAATGCTATTCTCTTGATCCTAAATTATCAAAAGACGGGAGAGTGGAACTTGCTGTACCTCGGGCTGAGTTTCATGTCTCTAATATTGATTTTAAGGTATTTAAATACAGGTTTTGTTTATCAACGGAAATGAAGTAACGTTAAAATGAATTTTAGATCATAAAAATCAAAAGCCTAATAATTAACAAAGCATGAAAAAAGTTCTTAAAAATCCCATTCTATTGTCATTACAATGTAATTTTGCTTTTGCTGGATAAATAGCTTACACTGGTTGCACTTCAAGCAAGTACTGTTCTTGCTTCTATTATTATTTTAAGCTGATTGTGATGTACTTTTCAGTTCAAGTATTTGAACTCAAATAAGATCTACTAACCATAGAACTATTATGTAAACTAGGTTGTTATTAATCTCTCTCCATATAGTCACAAAAAGCTCATATCGTGTGAGTAAATATTTTGATCAAAATCAATGAATGGCATATTGCCACTGCCGCTGATGGCAATGAAATTAACGTGAAACTGGTTCCATTAAAGCGTAAGCAAAATACAATGGACGGTTTTATCTGGGTTGAAGTCGGTAAAATGATTCAATTGCCAACGGGTGAGGAATTTCAGTTCAATCTCGATGGTAAAAGTTTCTATACTGGGGTAAACCAGCTTTATCGTCTGTGTTAAGCAGATCAATATCGTAAAAAAGTGGCTGATTAATATCGCCACTTTTTTAGTTTCAGGGTATCAAAACTCTGATCTTCCTGAATTTCCAGAATCTCTGCGCTGTCTTCTTTCCAGTCGCCCAGCACAATTCTTCTCTTTTGACCCAGTTCATGAATGGCTGCGCGATGCGTATGACCATGGATCAGTACATCTACATGCTGTAATGCCAGCTCAACTGCATGCGGGTTGACATCCATCACTTCATAGCTTTTAAACTGTTGTGCCTGATGGCTTTGCTGACGAAAGCGGTTGGCCAGTCTGGTTCGAAATGAAAGCGGGGTTTTTCTTAAGAAGCCCAGTAGCCAGGGATGACGAATAATCTTTTTAAAACGCTGATAAGAAATATCATCGGTGCATAGTGCATCGCCATGTTCCAGGCGAAAACGTGTTCCGGCAATAATTAGCTGATCGATTTCGGGAAGAAGCTGTCCGCCAAATCGAGCTAAAAATTTGCTTCCCAAGACAAAATCCCGGTTGCCGGCCTGAAAATAGACTTGATTCCCAGCCTGAGTAAACTGTTTTAACGTAGTGACAATCTCGTCCAGCCACGGAGAGGTATAGTCATCACCAATCCAGGCATTGAACCAGTCGCCCAAAATATACAGTTGGGTATTTTGATCTTGATACTCAGTTAATAAATCTAAAAACCCCCGAACAAGTCGAGGGTGATCAGGTGACAAATGTAAATCTGAGATAAACAGATAGATCACGAATCTTTTCCTTCTTTAATTTAATCCCTCCCGACCTCCCTTTGAAAAAGGGAGGAAAACCTTATTTTGATAAAAGGTGATTCCCTCCTTTATTAAAGGAGGGTTAGGGAGGATTTAAACTTATTCAGAAATGATTTTTGCAGATTCGATTACTACATTTTCTAGAGGAACGTCAGCGTGGTAGCCACGGTTGCCAGTACGTACGTTTTTGATTTCGTTCACAACGTCCATACCTTCAACCACTTTACCAAATACCGCATAACCCCAACCTTGAGCAGTTTTGCCAGAGTGGTTAAGGAATGAGTTGTTTTTCACGTTAATGAAGAACTGAGCAGAAGCAGAGTGCGGTGCCTGAGTACGCGCCATTGCAATCGTACCTTCGTCATTGGTCAAGCCGTTGTCTGCTTCGTTTTCGATTGCATCACGTGTCGCTTTTTCTTTGAAGTTTTCATCCATGCCGCCGCCTTGGATCATGAAACCATCAATAACACGGTGGAAAATTACGCCGTCATAAAAACCGTCACGTACGTATTCTAAAAAGTTAGCTACGGTTTTAGGTGCTTTTTCAGCATTGAGTTCTAGAACAATACGACCTTTATTGGTGTTTAATTCGACTTGAGGAAAACTCATTGTGTAATCTCCTGATCATGGACGAGTGCCATGGTTTTTTCTGAATGAGTGAAGCATAAGCAAACTACAATCGACAAGGCAAGTAAAAACATTATTTTCTTTGTTAAAAGCATAAAAATAATACCTTATTTATACGTTGATTTATCAAGGCATTTCAAATGCTGCCAGACAGGGCGTTATATTCCGGACAGGCACGAATTGAATCATTTTCTGATTCCGTAAAGCGTTGATATTTTAGTTTTGGGCAGCTTACTGTATTTTCAATTTTTAAAATGAGTGAATTGAAATCAAATACCGTAGTTAGCGGTTGAGAGATTAAGCACCTATAGTTAAACTAAGGAACTTTGATAATGAATATACGTACAACTTGTACGATGAAATATTCGTTAATCCCTTTTTAACTTTAGAAGTGAATGATTGATCATGAAGCCAAATGATGTTGTGACATCTCTGCCCGAGAACCCGACCCAAAAGAACAATGCAGTCGATTCAGTGCAGCAGCAAGAACAACAACCAGGCTTGGACTTTGTACGTCAGGTCATTACCGATGATTTAGCCGCTGGTCGTACTCAACAGGTGGTGACGCGTTTTCCGCCTGAGCCGAATGGCTATTTACATATTGGCCATGTGAAAGCAATTTGCTTGAACTTCGGAATTGCTGAAGAATTTAAAGGTGTGTGTAACCTGCGTTTTGACGATACCAACCCGGATGCCGAAGAGCAGGAATATGTGGATGGTATTGCCAATGATGTGAAATGGCTGGGTTTCCAATGGGAAGGCGAGCCGCGTTATGCATCAAGCTATTTCGATCAACTTTATACCTGGGCAGTTCAGCTGATTGAGCAGGGCGATGCCTATGTGGATTTGCAAAGCCCTGAAGAGATCCGTTTAAACCGCGGTAATTTCGTTGAGCCAGGCAAGAACTCGCCACAACGCGATGCAAGGGTTGCAGAAAACCTGGAGCGTTTTGAGAAAATGCGCAGCGGTGAATATGCAGAAGGTCAGGCCGTTTTACGTGCCAAGATCGATATGACTTCACCGAACGTGCATATGCGTGATCCAATTTTATACCGTATCTTGCATTCTGAACACCATCAGACTGGCGATAAATGGAAAATTTATCCAATGTATGACTATGCGCATCCACTTTCTGATGCAATTGAAGGTATTACCCATTCACTCTGTACCCTGGAATTCCAGGATCACCGTCCGTTCTATGATTGGGTAGTGGCAAAAGTTAAATCACCATCCGTGCCACGTCAGTACGAATCTAGCCGTTTAAATGTGGACTATACCATCACCTCAAAACGCAAATTGCGTAAGCTGGTTGAAGGTGGCTATGTTCAGGGCTGGGATGATCCACGTATGCCAACTGTAGTGGGTATGCGCCGTCGTGGTTTCACACCTGAAGGTCTGCGTGATTTTTGTCAACGTGTTGGTGTATCGAAAGTTGATGGCAGTATCGTCGATGTAGCCATGCTGGAATACTGTATTCGTCAGTCTTTGGAAAATACTGCTGCTCGTGGTATGGCGGTTTTAAATCCATTAAAAGTTACTTTAACCAACTTGCCAGCCGATATGGATTTGACCCATTCACGTCATCCGAATGTCGATATGGGCGAGCGCGTTATTCCATTGACGACCGAGCTGTATATTGACCGTAAAGACTTTGAAGAAGAGCCACCAAAAGGCTTTAAACGTTTAATTCCAGGCGGTGAAGTACGTTTACGTCATGCCTATGTCATCAAATGTGACGAAGTCATTAAAGATGAAAATGGTGAAGTGGTTGAGCTGAAATGTTCGATTGATCCTGAAACTTTAGGTAAAAATCCTGAAGGTCGTAAGGTCAAAGGTGTGATTCACTGGGTATCTGCGACAAAAGGCGTTCCTGCAGAAGTGCGTATTTACGACCGTCTGTTTACGGAGTCTGATCCAGAAGTGGGTGATGACTTCTTGGCAAACCTGAACCCTGAATCATTGAAGGTGGTTCAGGCCGTGATTGAGCCTGCATTAGCGCAAGCTCAGCCGGAGGATCGTTTCCAGTTTGAGCGTGAAGGTTATTTCGTGGCAGATCAATATGATCATTCCAGCGAAAAACCGGTATTTAACCGTATTCTGGATCTTAAGGACAGCTTTAAACCAGGCAAATAAGCTGGTTTAAGTCAGAATGTAAAAAGCCCAACTCTGGTTGGGCTTTTTCAATACAGCAGGGAAAATTGCATGATTGTGCGTGATAAGAATAATAGTTTGGGGTTACTGTTTGCCTGGCAGGGAACGATTCTGCCCAAGGTGCTGCCCGCATTAATCTTGGTGGTTTTTATTTCCGCTTTGCTAGTGTATTTGAGTCAGGCGCATTTCGTGAGCCTTCCTGCTGTCCCGGCAATTGGCTTTACGATTTTTGGTGTCATTCTTTCGATCTTTCTGAGTTTTAGAAATACGGCCTGCTATGATCGCTGGTGGGAAGGGCGCAAGCTTTGGGGTGCGTTGATTGCAACCACGCGTCATTTATGCCGTGACAGCCATGTGCTAGATAATCAAACCCGTGAAATGTTGCTGTATCGCATGATGCTGTTTACTTATCTATTGCGGGACCGGCTGAGACAGCAAACGCCCAGTATTCAGGATTATCAGGCGACTACCGGTTTTGAACCTAAATCATTTGAGCAATTGCCCATGCAAATCAATCCATCACAATGGGTGCTGGAACAGATGCAAAAAGAGCTGGTACAGCAATATAAACAGGGTAAGATCAGCGATATTATTTATAACAACCTGAATCAGCATACTGTGGCCTTGGGAGATATTCAGGCTGGTTGTGACCGAATTTTGTCAACGCCATTACCATTTTCTTATTCGGTATTATTACATCGTGCGGTTTATTCTTTTTGCTTTATCCTGCCTTTCAGTTTGCAGGCAAATTTAGGCCTGTGGACGCCGATCCTGGTCGGATTAATTGCTTATATGCTACTCGGGCTGGATGAGCTTAGTGCGGAGCTGGAAGAACCCTTTGGTCTACAAGACAATGATCTGCCGCTAGATTCAATTGTACGACTGGTAGAGCGGGAAACCCTAAGCTCTTTAGGCAAAGCACTACCTGAAGCGATTCAAGCCAAAAAAGGCTATTTAACCTAATTCCTTATCGACATCATCAAAATGTAAACACGGCCTCAACCTTTCCTGCTCATCATTTATCGGTAGACTAGGCTTTGAATTAACGATGTTTAAAATTAGTCAGGTCTGACACTTTAGTTTTAGCCTGATCTTGCAATTCACGGTATTGTTGCAAACGCAGATTGGCTTTATCTCTGAGCTTCTTCTTGATGTACAGCGCCAATGCGAAACTGGTGGTGGTCAGGGTCAGGAACATGCTGTTCATAAAACTCATCATCGAGCTGATATAACCAATCGTGGTCAGACGATTCATCATATAAATCACTTGCGGGCTGCTTTCTACGCCGGTAATGGCCCAGGTACACAAATGTTCGCAATTATTAATAATCAGATGATAGTTATTTTCATGCATTCTGGACCGCATGCGGCGTACTACTTTACGACCTTTATATTTTGTCGAATCATAATGCTGCATATGAATCGGTTTGCCATGACTGAATTTTTCAATCGAGGTGATTTCAATGGGGCGTTTCTTGAATAAATGCGCAAAGCCGGAATAATGAATGACACGACCACGTCCGGCGTAAATCCCATGATGGGTATAACCGAAATGTTTAACCATAAGGTGTGCGCCTATGGGAAACCGTTTAGTCTGTTGCATATCAGAATTAAGCCATTTAAAAAGCATTGTCGTTTAATAGGAAGTGTACTGTGTTTTGCTAAATTAATCGATGCCTTGCCTGAGTTTCAGATCAGAATTGAAGAGTTATTAAGCCAAATTTAAAGGGATTTAAAGAAAGCAGAATTTAGAACATATTCTTCTGATAAAGGTTTTAAATAGCCTAAGCAAGCCTTAACATTTCTTCAAATCAAAGGGGATCAAATGAGTTGTTTAGAGTTTTCCTGCCTGATCTCTGAAGTTTTAAAGTTGGAGTTAATAAACTATGCTGAAATAGAGAAGACCAAACCCTTCAACTATAAACTTTCAAGCATAAAAAAAGCACCTGACTACGCAAGTGCTTTCTTTATACGGCTGTAACCTTGGCCGATTACTGCAATGGCAAGTGCTGAAGTTCATTCAGTTCTTTACGGCTATAGCCGCGAGATACCAGAACCTTTTTAATTCCGATGATGATTTCTTCATCAGTGGCTTTAGAAAGTGCTTCAAGAAGCTGTTCATTTGTCTTGCAAGAGCAATCATTTTCAACACAAGCAATTTGATTCTTGTGTTCATTGTGTTGTTCATTAGAAAACAACTTTTGCCAAAAACTCATAGAGCCTTCATACAACAACCTAACATAGAGTGAAATATAGCCAATTAAATAAATAAAGCAATAGGACCTATGTGATAAAAGCAGCAGTCAGGCTAGAAAATTTCCGATTGAAGCCCGAAGATCTAACGATATTTCTTGCTGTACAATTCAATATTTATTATTAAACATATGATTTTAAATATAAAAAATGGAGCTTTAAAAAGCTCCATTATTGTAACAATATAATAAATTGAAACAAACTCTTTATACTTTTTCTAATAAGACACCCGTCTCAACATGGTGCGTATACGGGAACTGGTCAAACATGGCGAACTTGCTGATTCTATGCGTTTGAGACAACTGTTTCAGATTGTCATATAAGGTATCTGGATTACAAGAAATGTAAATAATACGCTGGAAACGCTGTAACAGTTTCAGCGTTTCATCATCAATACCAGCACGCGGTGGATCGACAAATACCGTATCAAAATCATAAGTCGAAATGTCAATTTGTGCTTCCTGCAAACGACGGAAAACACGTTCGCCATTATAGGCTTGAGTGAATTCTTCGGCAGACAGACGCGCAACCTGAATATTTTCAATCTGGTTCTGCTCAATATTCCACTCAGCTGCATAAACTGAAGATTTGGCTAATTCAGTGGCCAAAACACGGCGGAATTTGGTCGAAAGCGGCAGGGTAAAGTTCCCATTGCCACAGTAGAGTTCCAGCAAATCTTTATCTGATTGTTCCGCTGCATCACATGCCCATTCCAGCATTTTTTGACAAACTTGTGCATTCGGCTGAGTGAAGCTGCTTTCGATCTGCTTGTATTTATAGCGACGATCAAAGACCGATAGCTCTTCCACCACATATTCATCAGTCAGGACGAATTTCTGGCCACGGCTTCGGCCAATCAGTTTGATATTCAGCTTTTCCGCCAGGGCTTTCGCGGCAGGTTCCCAGCTTTCATCCAGCTTGCGGTGATAAATCAGGGATACCAGAACCTGACCACTTAACGTCGCCAGAAAATGGACTTCAAACAGGCGATGACCCAGATTGGCATCTGCCTTGAATGCTGCCAGTAGTTGCGGCATCAAGTCATTAATACTGCGGTCTGCAATTGGAAACTCATCAATCCGAATCACTTTTTTATTGTTGTTCTCGTCACGTTCAAACATGGCATAAAACAGATCATCTTCAGTATGCCAGATCCGGAATTCAGCACGCATGCGGAAATATTTTTCAGGAGACTGGAATACTTCTAAAGCAGGTGGTTGATATTCGGCAAACTGAGCGCTGATGCGTTCAATTTTGGCTTCAAGTTGTTGCTGATAAGATGAAGTCATATGCAGTAAGAAATCGCAAATATTTTAAAGCGCAAATGGTAGCAAAAAATTGCCGATCTGCCTAAGCCTATTGTAGTTGAGCCGCTTTAAAAGCTGCATAAAAAAGACCAAACCTTCTGAGGAGAGAGGTTTGGCCATCAAGAGGAAAGATTTAAGCTAAAAATGATGAGATGATTGGACTGATTTAGAGATTATCCATCGTCATCAAGCTGGCATTTCCGCCTGCCGCCGCCGTATTGATACTGATGGCGCGTTCAATCACAAATCGCTCGACCGGAATATCATAGTTGCCCGAACTTAAATGGGTGATACCAATAATTGCACCTTTTCGGCCTGCAATGCGTTTTTGAAAATCAATCAGTTCAGAAGAATCACCATGATGCAGGACGGCATCAAACGCGCCTGTTTCAATATCCCGGACCACTTTAAATTGCTTGCTGATCGCGGCTGGCATGGTTGGTAAATATTTCAGAATAAAAGTATTGTCAGCTAGGAATGCAGGACGACTGCCGACCGATAAAATTGCCAGAATTTGCTGAATCTGGTCTTGCTCCGTGTGTGCCAAAGATAGAACACTTTCTCGTGGCAAGATTAGGTACTGATTTTCCTCACCGGTTGGACCTTGCAGGCTAAAGCTTTGACCAGTCGCAATTTGCATAGGTGCTTTTAAAGATAAAGTTGGGAAAGTTTTAGCTACCCAGACTTTAAACTCCTGAACAAGTTTATTTTCAACAAGTGCTGGACCCGCTTGAACTGCATAAGGCTGCGCCAGTTTTTTCTCGGATACTTGATGCATTAAACGGTAGATATACAACGGGCCACCTGCTTTCGGGCCGGTGCCAGACAGACCTTCGCCACCAAAGGGCTGGACGCCCACGACCGCACCAACGATATTGCGGTTGATATACAGGTTGCCGACTTCCGCTCGTGCAATCACGGTTTGCATGGTTTCATCAATACGCGTGTGCAAGCCCATGGTCAGGCCATAACCCTTGCTGTTGATCTGATCTAACAACTGTTCCAGTTCGCCATATTTATAGCTGATCAGATGCAGTACCGGGCCAAACACTTCACGTTCCAGATCATCCAGATTTGGCAGTTCAATCAGGGTTGGTGCAATGAATGTTCCTGGAGTTAATTCAGTCTGGTCCTGATTAAACATCAACTGATGAACTGTATGACCTTTGCTGCGCATCTGCTCAATATGCTTTTGGATATTTTGCTGGGCTTCTGCATCAATCACTGGACCAATATCGGTTTTCAGCAAGACCGGATTGCCAACGCGCAACTGTTGCATGGCACCTTTGAGCATGTTGCGAACAGCCTCCAGATTATCCTCTTGCACACAAAGGACACGCAGGGCAGAACAGCGCTGACCGGCACTGTCATAGGCAGAGCTCACAACATCCAACACCACCTGTTCAGTCAATGCAGATGAATCCACAATCATGGCATTTTGACCACCAGTTTCAGCAATCAGGGTGACGCTTTCTCCAAACTGGTTTATTCGTTCTGCCACAGTTTTTTGTAGAATTTGGGCGACCTCGGTGGAACCGGTAAACATGATGCCCTGAATACGTGGATCTGCACTGAGCTGTGCACCAATGGTTTCACCACGGCCCGGCAATAGCTGTAACACATCCTGCGGAATGCCGGCTTCCCATAAAATCTGTACGGCTTGTGCTGCAATGAGCGGTGTTTGTTCAGCCGGTTTGGCAATCACGGTATTGCCAGCGACCAGCGCTGCTGAAATCTGACCGGTAAAAATCGCCAGCGGGAAGTTCCATGGACTGATACATAGTACAGTACCTAAAGGCTGGATCTGTACATTGTCACTGAGATCCAAAACTTGAGCTGCATAGTAACGCAAGAAATCTACCGCCTCACGTACTTCGGCAATCGCATTGGCATAGGTTTTACCTGCTTCGCGAGAAAGAAGAACCATGAGCGGAAGCAAACGCTGTTCCATCAGTTCTGCGGCTTTATTCAGGCAGGCAGCACGCTCATTTTTTGGCAGATTGGCCCAGAAACTTTGTGCATTAACTGCTTGAGTGAGTGCAATTTCGGCCTGTTCAGAAGTTGCTTCATAGACTGTGCCGACCACATCCTGATGGTGTGCTGGATTGATCACTGGAACTGCATGGGGCGTATCCACGCTGCTAAATGCCGTTCCCATAGCCGCTGCCTGAAATTGCGTATTTGCCAGACTGGATGCGACTTCATTTAAAATACTGAGTTCAGCATCATTGGCCAAATCGAGTCCTGAAGAGTTCAATCGTTCATCGGCATAAAGATCTTGCGGATAGGGAATATGCGGATGCTTGGCACCCAATACGCTTTCCTGTTTTGACGCCTTTAAAATGGTTTGCTGTGGATTTTCGATCAAATCTTCAATTTTCAAGGTCTTGTCGGCAATACGATTGACGAAAGAGGTATTGGCACCATTTTCCAGTAAACGGCGCACCAGATAAGCCAGCAAGGTTTCATGATTGCCGACGGGCGCATAGATCCGGCAGGGAACACCGAGTTTATTTTTCGATGGATCGCCCACGACATTTTCATACAGCGGTTCGCCCATGCCATGCAGACATTGAAACTCATATTGACCGGCATAATACTGCTCAGGTTGCGCCAGCTGATAGATCGTCGCTACCGTTTGTGCATTGTGTGTGGCAAATTGCGGGTAGATATAATCCGGTTCAGCCAAAAGCTTACGCGCACAGGCAATATAAGACAGATCGGTATGCACCTTACGGGTAAATACTGGATAATCCGACATTCCATCAATCTGGGCTTTTTTGATTTCGCTATCCCAATATGCGCCTTTGACCAGACGAATCATCAGGCGTTTCTGGCTGCGTTTCGCCAGATCAATGATGTAATCCACTACATAGAAGCAGCGTTTCTGATAGGCCTGAATCACAAAGCCAATGCCTTTCCAGTCCTGTAATTGTGGTTCAAAACACAGGCGTTCTAACAGTTCCAGTGAAATCTCAAGGCGATCACTTTCTTCAGCATCGATATTTAAACCAATATTGTATTGCTTGGACAAGACCGCGAGTTTCAGTACTTTTGCATAGAGCTCATCATGCACGCGATCCATTTGCGAACGCTGATAACGGGGGTGCAGCGCAGAGAGTTTGATAGAAATGCCAGGCCCGTCATAAACATCTTTATTCTGCGAAGATTGACCAATGGCATGAATGGCTTGCTGATAATCCTGATAATAACGTTCAGCATCCGGATCGGTCAGTGCTGCTTCACCCAGCATGTCATAGGAATAGCGAAAGCCTTTTTCTTCCAGCGGCTCCGCATTTTTCAGTGCTTCATCAATGGTTTCACCCGTAACAAACTGCTCGCCCATCATGCGCATGGCAACATCGACGGCCTTACGGATAATCCCGCGGCCACTGCGTGCCAAAAGACCAGTCAACAAGCTAGACAGGCTCTTTTGCTGCGGGGTTTCCATCAGCTTGCCAGTCAGCATCAGTCCCCAGGCTGCCGCATTCACAAACATTAGCTGGCTCTGACCCAAATGTTCTTTCCAGTTACCTTGATTGATTTTGTCTCGAATCAGCAGGTCACGTGTGGCTTTGTCCGGAATCCGCAGCAAGGCTTCTGCCAGACACATCAGGGCAATGCCTTCCTGAGAGGATAAAGAAAATTCCTGCAATAAGCCTTGGACAATACCGGCTTTCCCAGTGGAACTTTTGCGTTCACGTAAGGAATGTGCGAGATCAAAGGCAAGCGCCTGAATCTTGTCACTCATTTCGGAAGAAATTTCACTATGGACCAATAACTCTTCGACGCATTCAGTTTCAGCACGACGCCATGCCGTATTAATACGTTCTTCGTATTGGTTTTTGTGTTTAAATTCAGCAATATAATTCGAATGCTGGGCTGAATCTAAAATTGAATCTGGGCGGAGAGTGGTTGGCATAGTGACTTCCTGTACTGCGTCAATCAGTTCTTTGAGGTGAGTGAGTTTTAATCTATAATCACAGAATATTTGACGAATATCTCACTATAGTTTTCGCTTTTTTTAGAGAATAATTCTAATGCCAAGTCCTTATTTGAACCTTGACCGTATAGATATTCGTATACTGGGTTTATTGCAATCCGATGCCAAGCTGTCCAATATCAAACTGGCTGAACTGGTCAATCTGTCGCCTACGGCAGCCTTGGCGCGTGTACAAAAGCTGACCCGGGAAGGTTTTATTGTGGGCTATGAAGCGCGCCTCAATCCAGTCATGTTGAATAATGGTTTTGTGGTCTTTGTTGAAATTTTATTGGATAAAACCACACCGAATGTTTTAGATGAATTTTCCCATGCTGTGCGGCAGATTCCTGAAATTATCGAATGTCACATGATCAGTGGCGGTTTTGATTTTGTGGTAAAAATCCGATGTGCCAATATGGATGAGTTCCGGAAAATCTCTGGTCAGATCTTGTGGCAATTGCCCGGAATTAAAGAAACGCGCAGTTATCCGGTGATGGAAGTGATTAAAGAAAGTCAACAGATCCATCTGAAAATGCCGGGAAAAGCCAAATAATTAGCAGTAAATTAAAATCAAAAAAGGGACTCGAAAGTCCCTTTAATTTATGCTGAAGAAAATATTTATTTTTTCATTTCCGCCATTTCTTTTTGATACTCGGCTTTAGCCATTTCAAAACGATGAACCACATCTTCGCTAGGTGCTTTATCCAGCAGGCTGACGATGATAATGCTGAGCGTGGCCAGAATAAAGCCCGGAATAATCTCATACAGACCGATATCACCCATATAATTTTTCCAGACAATTACAGTCACAGCACCAACAACCATACCCACAATTGCGCCGTTGAGGGTCATTCGTTTCCA
The DNA here is from genome assembly GCF_000369665.1 of Acinetobacter sp. CIP 51.11. Taxonomy (GTDB): domain Bacteria; phylum Pseudomonadota; class Gammaproteobacteria; order Pseudomonadales; family Moraxellaceae; genus Acinetobacter; species Acinetobacter lwoffii_S. Next base: position 352,606 of record NZ_KB850129.1, on the reverse strand, counting down.
GAAGAGAGACAGGATAATCAGTGGGCCAAATGCAGCACCAAAGCCCGCCCAGGCATA